>JAGCLY010000044.1 GCA_017646745.1 Clostridia bacterium | reverse complement strand
GACGATCCCGCTTGGAACGAGCTTCTCAAGCAGGTTACACTCGAGGAGCTTATCACTATCGGTGACTGCTTCCACTGGAGACATCCCGTGGCTTCCGTAAATGCTCCCGGTTCTCGTGATGAAAACGGTCCTCAGGGCCTTACAGTTTCATTGTTCGGATCAGGTCTTCAGGCAGAAGCTACAGCATTTACATCCGAAGACGTAATGGCTGCTACATTCAACCTTGAGCTTATGTACGAGGTTGGTTGTATGATCGGTAACGACTGCATCGCGGCAGGTGTTTCCTGTCTCTACGGTCCCGGTGCTAACACTCACCGTACTCCCTACGGCGGACGTAACTTCGAGTACTACTCAGAGGACGGCTTCCTTGCAGGTGAGAGGGGAGGCTACGAGGTTAAGGGTATTCTTTCCAAGGGTGTTGACGTAGTTCTTAAGCACTTCGCTCTTAACGACTGTGAGCAGGATAGACTTGGTCAGGCTGCATGGCTTACCGAGCAGGCTGCACGTGAGATCTACCTTAAGGCATTCCAGAAGGCTCTTGAGGAGAACGAGGGTCGCGGTGGCGTTATGACCTCCTATACTCGTTGGGGTACCACCTGGTCCGGTATGCACCAGGGTCTTATGACTAACATCATGCGTGGTGAGTGGGGCAACAACTCCATGCACATCACCGATAACATTCTCGTTACCTACTGTAACGGTGCAGACGCAGTTCTCGCCGGCGGTGTTACCTGCTTCGACGCTATGATGCCCTATGCAGTTAACGCACTTAAGGCAGAGAAGGACGATCCCGTTATCGTTAACGCAATGGTAGAGGCTATGCACCATAACCTTTACACCATTATCAACTCTGCGGCTATGAACGGCGTTGGTCCTAACACCGTTGTTAAGGCTGTTGCTCCCGGTATCATTGATACTATCACCCTTGCTACCGTAGTTCTCGGTATTCTTGGTATTGGCGGTTGCATTCTCTTCCGTAAGAGAGGCTAATCTACTTTAACCCACGTTTTCAGTTAATTGCTTTGGCTGAGACATAGTCTCGGCACCGATCTCCTCTTTCGGGCGGATTTTTCTCCGCCCGAATGGGAGATTTTGATTTAAAATAGGAGGCTCGTATGCGTAGAGAGCAACTTATAAATGACAACTGGCTGTTCCGTTATCACGACGGCACAGAGACCGAGGTAAATATCCCTCATACATGGAATAACAAAGACGGACAGGACGGCGGTAATGATTATTTCCGCGGTACCTGCGAGTATGAAAAAAACTTTACTGCTCCCACACTTTCTGACGAGGAGCGACTTTACATTGAATTCAACGGTGTAAACGCATCGGCAAGGGTAGTGCTGAATGGCAAGGAAATTATTTGCCACGACGGCGGCTACTCAACCTTCCGTGCGGATATTACCGATTATATTAAAAAGATAAATCACCTGCTTGTAGAGGTTGATAATTCTGTTAATGACAGGGTTTATCCTCAAAAGGCGGATTTCACATTCTACGGCGGTATTTACCGTGACGTGAAGCTTATTGTGCTGAACAAGCATCATTTTGATATGGACTTCTACGGCGGTAAGGGCCTTGCCGTTTGTCCAGAGGTTTCAGGCGAGGATGCCGCTGTCTGGGTTCGTACCTGGCATAACACCGAGGGCGGCAAGGTAAGAATTACCCTCCATGACGCAGAGGGTAGGGTAGTTGCCAGGGGAGATGATACAGACGAGACCCTGGTTATTAGAAAGGTGCATCTCTGGCACGGCGTTGAGGACCCCTATCTGTATAACTGTGAGGCGGTACTCTACGTTGACGGCAAGCCGGTGGATAAGGTTAGCACCAATTTCGGCTGCCGTTCCTTCCGCATTGATGCAGACAAGGGCTTTTTCCTTAATGGCAAGTCCTATCCCCTTCGTGGCGTATGCCGTCACCAGGACTGGAAGGATATCGGTAACGCTATTACCAAGAAGCATCATGACACCGATATGGCAATCATCCGTGAGGTGGGCGCCAATACTATCCGTCTGGCACATTATCAGCATGACCAGTATTTTTATGATCTCTGTGACAGGTACGGTATGATCGTATGGGCGGAGATCCCCTACATATCCGAGCATATGCCTAACGGACGTGAGAATACCATCAGTCAGATGAAGGAGCTTCTGGTTCAGTGCTATAACCACCCCTCTATCTGTGTTTGGGGTATCTCCAACGAGATTACCATCTCTACCAAAAAGCGCAAGGATATGCTGGACAATCATCACGAGCTTAACAATCTTATTCACGATATGGACCCCAGCCGTCCTACCACACTGGCATGCTATGCTATGTGTGCGCCCTTTGACTCGGTTGGTCACCTGTCGGATATAGTAAGCTGGAATCTCTACCTCGGCTGGTATACTCCCTTTATGTGGCTTAACAACCTGTGGGTAGACTACTTCCACGCCCGTTATCCTAACCGTTGTCTTGGATACTCTGAGTACGGCTGTGAGTGTATGCCGAATCTTCACTCCTCCCACCCCATTCGTGGCGACCAGACCGAGGAATATCAGTGCAAGTACAATGAGTTTATGCTCAAGTTCTTTGACAAGCGTCCCTTCATGTGGGCGACCCATCTGTGGAATATGTTTGACTTTGCCGCTGATGCCAGAAATCAGGGCGGCGAGCCCGGCATGAACCATAAGGGACTTGTTACCTTTGACCGTAAGACCAAGAAGGACAGCTTCTATCTTTACAAGGCATGGTGGTCTAAGGAGCCCTTCGTCTACATCTGCGGCAGACGTTACGTTGACCGTGCGGAGAGAAAGACCACTATCAAGGTGTATTCTAACTGTCCCGAGATCAATCTCTACGTTAACGGCGAAAAGGTCGCATATCAGAAGGCCGATAAGATATTCACCTTCCGTATCCCAATGAAGGGTGAAATGAAGATCGAGGCCGTGTCCGGCAAGTGCCGTGATAAGATAAAGATCCGTCGTGTGGAAAAGAAGAATCCGACATACAAGTTATCGAGGAAGAAGGCCAACGGCGGCAACTGGACCTAATTTGGTTATTTTTCCCGTTTGTCACCACTCGACGTAGGTTACACACCTTCGGACTCCAAACGAAAAAACTAATTCAAATTATATTTCTCTATGTTATAATTTTGCATTTTTCATTCTGCATTCTGCATTTTATCTCTTGAAACATAGTCGTACTGCTCGTGAGGCAAGCCTCACTCCCATTACTTCTTGTTTCTGCGCATTCGCTACGACAAAAAACGTTATTAACGCTTTTCGTCTGCTCACTGCATTAATTGAAAGGAGTTCATGTAATGAACGAAAATAACGGCGTAAACCGCGCCAAATTTTATCAGCTCGCCCTGTTCCCCATGAACAACGGTGCGACAAACGTATACTTCGTGCTTATATTAAGCTACATAGCCACCTTTGGTAACAAGGTTCTCGGTATCGCAATGGTATTTGCATCCTTCATGGTTACCGGTATGCGTGTGTTTGATGCTATCACCGACCCCATTATCGGTGCTATTATGGACAAGACCGACGGTAAGTTCGGTAAATTCCGTCCCTTCATGGTTATCGGTAATGCTATTATGGCTCTTTCGGTAATCGCGCTGTACATACTGACACCCCTCGTGCCCGCTTCTGCAATGTGGCTCAGATACACTCTGTTCATTATGCTTTACGCAGTTTGGGTTATCGGCTACACCTTCCAGACATCGGTTACACGTTCGGCTCAGCCTGTATTGACTAACGACCCTAAGCAGCGTCCTCTCTTCACCGTATTCAACACTGTTGCATCTCTTGTTGGTATGGGCGCTATGCAGTTCGTTGGACCTATCATTGCGGGCGACAAGATCGCAGGTGACTATAACTCTACCTGGTTTGCTATTATGACTCCTATTGGCGTTGTAATTTCTATTATTCTTACTATCCTCGCTATCATCGGTATCTGGGAAAAGGATCAGACCAAGTACTTTGGTATCGGAGGTCAGCAGGAGCAGCTTAAGATTCGTGAGTACGTTGAAATCGTTAAGAATAACAAGCCTCTTCAGCGTCTTATGCTTGCGGGCGGTGGCTGTAAGCTTGCTCTTTCCATCGCTACTAACGTAACCGTTCTTTGCATGCTTTACGGCTGTATGACACAGTTCGGCACTACCGTTAATGCGGCGGGTGAGATCATAAGCCAGAACAGATACGACAGCCTCTATCTCATAATGATGGTTATGGGCTATGTATTCTCCGCTCCCTTCTTCCTTCTTACTGTAAGAACATCTCAGAAGCACGGACAGAAGAAGTCGCTTATGACCTACGTTGCGGTTGCATTCCTTTGTTACATCGGCGTTTTCGTAATGCTTCTTCTCTGGAAATTTGGCGATCCCGCTTGGAACCTCAGCGTCTTTGAGGGCGAGCTTCTTAAACCTGATTTCAAGATTACCATTAATCTTTATACAATTCTCTTCGTCTTGTTCTTCGGCTTTGGATACGGTGCATACTACGCTACCGCAGATATGCCCATTCCTATGGTTGCCGACTGTGCAGACTACGAAACCTATCGCTCGGGTAAGTTCATTCCCGGTATTATGGGTACTCTCTTCTCGCTTGTAGATAAGCTTGTATCCAGTCTTTCTGCCACCGTTGTTTCTATCGCGCTCCTCTTCATCGGTGTTCACGACCTTC
The DNA here is from genome assembly GCA_017646745.1 of Clostridia bacterium. GTDB lineage: Bacteria > Bacillota > Clostridia > Oscillospirales > CAG-272 > UBA1740. The sequence continues at coordinate 14,861 of JAGCLY010000044.1, read as the reverse complement.
CTACAAAGGCTACTCCTTACGTAGAGGGTATGAACTGGGTTGTTATCGCCCTCTTCTGTCTTGTTCCTATGGCTGCGTGGGCTCTTACACTCTGGTCTATGAAGGGATATACCCTTGACGGTCAGCGTATCAAGACCATTCAGGCTGTTAATGCAGCCCGTAAGGAGGCTGTGGAGAACGGTATGACCATGGAGGAGGCTATGTCCTCTATTACCGACGAGACCGTTGGGGCAGTGGCGGTAGAGTCGCTTAATCAGTAAACAATTTTTGTAAAAGGAATCCTTTGAGCTATGAAATATGATTATTTGATAGTAGGAGCTGGCCTGTTTGGCGCAGTTTTCGCACGTCAGGCTACCGACGCAGGTAAGCGTGTGCTTGTAATTGACAAGCGTGGGTCTATTGGCGGCAATATCTATACAGAGGACGTGGAGGGCATCCAGGTACATAAGTATGGCGCTCATATCTTCCATACCAATGATAAAAGGGTGTGGGAGTATGTCTGCCGCTTTACAGAGCTTAACCGATATACCAATTCCCCTGTTGCAAATTATAAGGGCGAGCTCTACTCCTTGCCCTTCAACATGTACACCTTCAATAAGATGTGGGGTGTAATTACTCCCGACGAGGCTAAGGCGCGTATTGCCGAGCAGCGCTCTGCTGCAAGCATAGATGAGCCGAAAAACCTTGAGGAGCAGGCGATTTCTCTTGTTGGCAGCGATATTTATGAGCGACTTGTAAAGGGATACACAGAGAAGCAGTGGGGCAGACCCTGCAGAGAGCTTCCTGCCTTTATCATTCGCCGCCTGCCTGTGCGCTTTACCTTTGATAACAACTATTTTAACGCTCTGTACCAGGGTATTCCCATCGGTGGCTATACCGCCATGGTGGAGAGGATGCTTGACGGCGTTGAGGTAAGGCTTAATACCGACTATTTTGAGCATCGCGACGAGCTTTCTGAACTGGCAGACAAGGTTGTTTATACCGGCCCTATCGACAGCTATTTTGACTATTGCTACGGCCCCCTCGGCTATCGAAGCGTAAGATTTGAGACCGAGGTGCTGGACACCGATAATTATCAGGGTAATGCGGTGGTTAATTATACCGATGCCGAGACACCCTACACCAGAATTATCGAGCACAAGCATTTTGAGTTTGGTACTCAGCCAAAGACTGTTATTTCGAGAGAATACAGCCAGGAGTGGCAGCCCGGAATTGAGCCATACTATCCCATTAATGACGATAAAAACAGCGCTCTGTATCAAAAATACAAGGCGCTGGCAGATAAAGAAAGCCGAGTTATCTTCGGTGGCAGACTTGCTGAATATCGCTACTACGATATGGATGCTGTAATTGCCTCCGCGTTAACCGTGGCGGAAAGTGAGCTTGGATAAATTATGAAGCTTTTAACAGTAACAGTGCCTTGCTATAACTCCGAGGCATATATGGAAAAGTGCGTTGACAGCCTGCTTGTTGGCGGCGAGCGTGTGGAGATTATTATTATCGACGACGGCTCTAAGGATCGCACGGGTGAGATTGCCGATGCATATGCTAAGGCGCACCCAAGCATCGTCAGAGTTATTCATCAGGAAAATGGTGGCCACGGAGAGGGAATTAACCAGGGTCTTGCCCACGCAACCGGTAAGTATTTTAAGGTTGTGGACTCCGACGATATGCTAAGCGAGGATTTCCCTAAATTCCTTGACAAGCTTGAGGAGTGTGACAAAAACGGCGGCGTTGACCTTGTGATAACCAACTATTTTTACGTACATACCGACGGCATTGGTGACAGATCTATTAATTATAAGAACGCTTTGCCCGAGGGCAGAATAATCGGTTGGGGAAAGACTCGTCGCTTTGCGATGCACCAGCTTATCACCATTCATTCTGCTACCTTCCGTACCGAGCTTATGCGCCGTGCGGCCGAGCCCCTGCCAAAGCACGTGTTCTATGAGGATAACCTTATGGTATTCAGAACATTGCCCCACGTGGAGAGGATATATTATATGAACTCCGACCTCTATCGCTATTGGATCGGACGTCCCGACCAGTCTGTGCAGGCGGCGGCAATGAAAAAGCGATATACACACCATCTGCTTGTGGTGGAGAAGTGCTTTAAGGCCTGCGATTTTGATAACCTTAATCATAAGAAGCTTAAGAATTATCTTAAGCACGAGATGTTCATTCTCTATGGCATTGCTATTCTGTATACCAGAATGAATAAGACGAAGCAGACCGATGCCGACCTTCGTGAAATGTGGAAAAAGTGTATCGCCCATGACAAAAAATGGGGCAAGCACTTCCGTTATTACACACCTCTTACCTTCATTTGCATACCCGGTAAATTCGGTCAGCATTTCTGTTCCTTTATTAACTGGATTGCAAATCATATAGTTAAGTTTAACTAATAAAAAAAGAAGTCTTACAGCTACCGTTCAGGTTACTGTAAGGCTTCTTTATTTTTATTTGCTTATCTTGTAGCCGAGCTTTATAATCAGCTTAAGCGTTTCCATAGAGGTATTTCTGTCATATTCCTTTTCAGCGTCGGATAGCTCCTCGTAGGGGACAAGGCAGGGGTGAAGCTTTTTCTCATCGTCACGCTTTTCACCGTAGGACCAGCCATCATTAATTCGGCCAACTGCCCAAACATCGTGTGTATTCTTTGCAATCAGCTCGCCGAGGTCGAGAATCTCGCCTTCAAGCTCTACATCGCTTGTATCAATAGGTTTAGGATCGTACATAGTAGTCCTCCTTCAAAACAATTATATAATTTATTATATCATTTTATTACCATGCTGTCAATATTGTTGTGAAAATCTATTGCAAAGCGTGTATTATTTTGATATAATTATAGCAATCAAAAACATAGGAGATAGCCATGATATTTGAGGCAGTAGAAAAACTTATTGACTACGGTATTAAGAGAAATATTATCACCGTAGATGACATTTATTTCATAAGAGGCAGGCTGATGGATGCCCTGCATCTACTCGATTGGCAGGATAGCGGCGCCACCTGTGAGGGCGAGGAAATTGATGAGCTTCTTGCTCCTATACTTGACTATGCCATAGAGCAGGGGATTATTATGGATACCACGGCTCAGCGTGATCTCTTTGACACCAGAATAATGGGTCTGCTTATGCCCATGCCCAGAGAGGTTATTGCCGACTTTGATAAGAGATATGATATCAGTCCGGATTTTGCCACCGATTGGTATTACCGCTTCAGCCGTGACGTGAATTACGTTCGTGCAGGCAGAATCGCAAAGGATCTGCGTTGGAAATATAACTGCGAGTACGGCGAGCTTGACATTACCGTCAACCTTTCAAAGCCCGAGAAGGATCCCCGTGATATTGCCGCCGCAGGTAAGGCAAAGGCAAGCAGCTATCCCAAGTGTCAGCTCTGTATAGAGAACAGCGGCTTTGCCGGTCATACCACCCATCCTGCACGACAGAATCTTATCCCCGTTCCTATTACTGTGGGTGGCGAGGATTGGTCGCTGCAGTACTCTCCCTACGGCTATTACAACGAGCACTGTATCGCCTTTAACAACAAGCATGTCTCTATGAGGATAGATGCCGCCGTGTTTGGCAAGCTCTTTGATATTGTCGATTATCTTCCTCACTATTTCATCGGCTCTAATGCCGACCTGCCTATTGTAGGCGGCTCTATTCTCTCTCACGAGCATTTCCAGGGCGGCAGATACAGCTTCGCTATGGAGAGGGCAGAGATTGAGGAGAGCTTTGAAATCAGCGGTTTCCCCACCGTAAATGCGGGTCTGCTTAAATGGCCCATGTCGGTTATCAGACTTTCCTCTGCTGACAGGGAGGCTCTCGCCCTCTGCTGTGACAGGGTTCTCTCCGCTTGGCGTGGATACAGCGACCCCGATGCCTTCATTTTTGCCGAAACCGATGGCACACCCCATAATACAATTACTCCTATTGCCAGAAAATGTGGCGAGGATTACGTCTGCGATCTTGTTCTGCGTAACAATATTACTACCGAGGCAAGACCTCTCGGCCTTTATCACCCAGCCCCCGAGCTTCATCATATAAAGAAGGAAAATATCGGTCTTATCGAGGTTATGGGTCTTGCGGTTCTTCCCTCAAGACTTTCGGGTGAGATTGCTATCCTTGAGAGAGCTATTCTTGAAGGCAAGAGCATAGCCGACAATCCTGCTATTGCTCATCATGCAGATTGGGCGGCAGAGCTTGTAAGGAAAAACCCCGGTATATCCGAGGCAAACGTACGTTCTGTTATTGAAGAGGGCATTGGCGAGGTGTTTATGCAGGTGCTTCTCGATGCGGGAGTATATAAGAGAACTCCCGAGGGCAAGGCTGCATTCCTTCGTTTTGTGGATGCATTTAAGGCTTAAAAGTAAAATATAGTTAGCATAATGTGATAAAAGCACGGAATTTCTTCCGTGCTTTTTGTTTTATTTTTTAGTAAAAGTAATAGTAGCCTGACCGTTATCAAGAGAAATAACGGTGAAGCTGTATCCGAGCCTACCTCCCTGATCATCGGTTACGGTGGGAAGGCTATCGCCCTCTATGTAGGTGAAGTTGCCCGAAGCCGATTTAACAAACTCAATAAGATTGTCCTCGGTTCCGTACGGGTCGGAGCCGTCGGTGTTGTTGTTATAAATATCATAGTAGGTTTCGCCGTAGGAATCATCGGGGTAGAGAGATGCGTTTACATGGTAAACGATGATGCCGTCACGGGCAAAGTAGCCTGCCTCACCGCCGTTAAGACCTTCGTTGGTATAATAGACGATGATATAGTACTCCTGATATGCACCGAGATCGCTGTCCCAGTTGTTGCCGATGATAATTGTATCACCCTTCTTTGAAAATGCCTCCAGGGTGAGAGTAACGCTTGAATTTGTTGTAACAAGTCTGGATGTGGTTATCCAGCCGAGGTTGAACTTGGTGAATGCGTTGTGGTCGCCGAGCATAGTGTCCATAATGTCGCATCCGTCAAGGAGGAGATCATTTTCTGAGTAGGATGTGTCGTAGTAATCGTCGGCGCCCAGAATGTGACCGAACTCGTGAATGAAGGTGTAGGTGTTCATAACCGAGGTGTCGGTGTAGCTTACGTTACCGACCTCGTCATAGCTTTCGTGAATGAAGGAGTAGGGCGCCCACATATAGTCGTTTGCGCTAACACCGTCATATTCATAGTAGTATCCGTCGTCATCGGTGTAGATGTTCCAGTATCTGTATGCCCAGTTGAAGTCATTGCTACTGTCGATCTCAAGGCTGTTAATCATAACAACAGCGTCGATAATTCCGTTGCTGTCGGAGTCGAATTTAGACAGATCCATAAAGGTGGAGAGATATGCAAGAGCCTCGTCAAGGACAAGCTGGTCGCCGATGGCAACCTGATCTCCGTAATAATCGTAGGTAGCGTTTCTGTAGTAGCTGCTGGTATTGCTTGGAACGAACCACTCGTTTACAACGGTGATATCAAGGTCAAGCTGACCGTAGCTGGAGATGTAATAGTAATCGTGTACGGAATAATAGTCGGTCTCACCGCTGCCACCTGTAAATGCGCGGATGATGTTCTCGATAGAGTAACCCTTGCTTATCGCGCCGGAGTCTCTGAAGCTGATGGGAATAACCAGCACCGCAGGTGATCCGGTGGTGGGACAGCCGTCAATATAATAGCCCTGGTCGGTAACGTCCTTAACGTACTCGGCCTTTGTAAAGTCAATGCTGTGAACGCCGTTCGTTCCCTGAGGCAGGCCTGCGCCCTCATTTGTCATAAGACCGTCGGGTGCCTCGCTACCGCCATTGTCGCCATTGTCGCCGTTACCGCCATTACCACCATTATCACCGTTGTCACCGCTACCGTCCTCGTTAGAGTAAAGGTATATGTCGATTACGTAGTCGCCCTCATAGTAGTAATAGGATATCTCCATATATACCTTGTCGCTGTCGTAGCAGTACCAGGTGTCACCGTAATCATCCTCAAAGGTATCGGTCAGGGTATAGCCTGTAAGAGCCGATCTGAATGCGTTAAAGTCGCTTTGGGTATTGCCAAAGGTGTAGTATGAAAGACAATCGCACTCGTAATACTCGTCGTAGCTGTTTTCTACGAAATATTCATTTGTGGGAATAAAGGGAATAAGCTCGCCGAGGAAGTCGGTGATAGTCTTCTTTTCGCTTGATGTAAAGTCGGTGTAAAGATAGTCTTCGCTGCTACCACCGTTACCACCGTTACCGCCGTTGCCACCGTTGTCGTCTTCGTTGGTGATGAGGAAGTATACGTAAACGTCGACTATGTATGCCGACTCATCGTCATAGTAGTAGGAGAGGTCGATGTAGAAGCCGTCATCGGAGATATAGTAGTACCACGTATCACCGTAGTAGTCCTCATCCGAGCCATCGTAGGTGTACTTGGAAAACAGAGCCTTGTAGGAGTTAAACTCCTCCTCGGTATTTCCGTAGGTATAGAAGTTTATTCCCTCCTCATAGCAATCATCATACTCGTAGGTGTATTCCTCAACGTAATATTCATCGTTTGCTATAAAGGGAATAACCTGACCGAAGATGTCGGTGAACAGCTTTTTCTCCGAGGGGGTAAAGCTGGTGTAGGTTCTTTTGCTCTCCTCCTCGTCCTTATCGTTATTATCCTTATCGTTATTATCCTTATCGTCGTTATCCTTGTCGTTATTGTCTGCGCCGCCGTTTGTATCGTCATCAATATCAGCACCGTCGGAATAGGTGTTGCCGCAGTAGTCGCAGGCATAATTGTCGTTAGCATCTACGTGGTCGCAGGGGAGCTGGTTGGGACCTATTATTCCGCTTAAAATAGAGCAGGATGCCAGCACGCAGAGCGATATAAGCATCGCCAATGCGAGGGTTAAAATTCTTTTCATATGTATTTCCTTTCTTGCTTCATTTTTCTTTATTTTACCACATAATTTACCACAGTTCAATATATTTAGTTAAAATTATAGCATATTTCAACTTGATTTGTACACCGTGCTATGGTATAATCTCTCATATAAGACTATGGGGGACAGGGTATGAGCATAGAAAAATGGCTTTCTAAAAATACCGCCGAGCTTAATGGGAAAAGGGTGGTTATAAGCGGCTCTACCGGCGGTCTTGGCAGAGAGCTGTGCAGATATATTGCCGACCTTGGGGCAGAGCTGGTGCTGATGGATAGAAATACAGAGAAATCTCTCGCCCTGGCAGATGAGCTGAGAGAGAGCCGACCCGACCTTAAGGTATCGCACATCAGGGCAGATATGTCGGATATGTCCTCGGTGCGTGATGCGGCAGACCGCCTTGCCAAAATGGAGATAGATTATCTTATCCTTAATGCCGGCGCATACAGCATTCCTCGCCACACCTGTGATACAGGCTATGATAACGTGTTCCAGATCAACTTTATCTCGCCCTATTACCTCGCACGCAGATTGCTCCCCTCTATTGAGGGCAGGGGCGGTAAGCTGGTTGCCGTGGGCAGTATTGCCCATAATTATTCGAGGATTGACGAGGGGGATATTGATTTTTCAGGGAGAAAAAAGGCATCTCTCGTTTATGGCAATGCAAAAAGATATCTGACCTACGGTCTTTTTGCGCTGAACAGTCCTGCGATTTCTGTGGCTCACCCGGGTATCAGCTTTACCGGCATAACCAATCATTATCCGCCCCTTGTTTTCGCCCTTATTAAGCACCCGATGAAGGTTATCTTTATGCATCCTCGCAGAGCCTGCCTGTCTGTCCTTGCGGGCATGTTTACAGATTGCCATAGCGGCGAGTGGATAGGCCCCGGCCTATTTGATATATGGGGTATGCCGAGGGTAAAGCCCCTTCGCACCGCAAGACACGCCGAGGCACAAAAAATCGCCTCCATAGCCGATGAAATATATAACAAAACAAAGATAATCAAGTAAAAATATAATAAAAAACAGCAGAAACTAAGGCGCACAGGCTTTAATTTCTGCTGATTTTTTATTTAATAACGGTTATCTTCTGCGCCGAGATCTGAGGCGGATAGCTCTGCATCACCTGACCGCCAAAGGCAACCTCGATAGTGTCGCCAACTTTTACGTCATTAAGTGTTATTTTGCCACCGTCCTTGCCAACGTACTCGGTGGGCTCGCCAACGTTTACCCAGTAAATGCCGAAGGCAATCTCGCTGTCCACTATCTCCATCTCGATGGTTCTGGTGCCGTTTATCTTGGTCACAACTCCGCGGAAAATATACTGGCCGTCGGCGTTCTTTTCCTCTATTGTACTACCGTCATTTGCGGGAGAGTTGCCACCGCCATCCTGACCGCCGCCACCTGACGTGCCATCATAATTATTATCCGACGTACATCCCGTTATAAAAAGCATAATTACCAAAATTACTATCGCTAAAATTTTCTTTGTCATATTATCTCCTTGATAAACTCGCACAGCGCATTAAGGTCGCCGTGTCTGAAGTCGTTTATATCTCTGTTTTGTCTGTTGATAAGGTGGTCTGTCACTAAGAATACCTGCATGCCCACGCTCTCTGCCACCATATCGTCGCCCACGTCGTTGCCGATCATAAGACATTCCTCTGGACTAAGGCCCATTTTGCCCATAAGGTCGGTGTAATATGTGGGGTTGGGCTTACAGTATTTACTGTTCTCGTAGGTGGTGATATAGGCGAAGTCGCTTGGATCAAAGCCCGCCCAACGCACACGCTCCTCGGTCGCCACGGCAGGGAAGAGAGGACTCGTTGCCAGCACAACGGTAAGACCCGCATTACGCACCGTGTCTACTATTTCCTTCGCCAGCGGAGTATATCCGCACACAGCCTTTACCTTTTGAAAATCACCCTCGTAAAAGCTGCGCAGACGATCCTCCTCGCCTCGAACACCCTCGCCGAGTATTTGGCTGAAGCTGTTCCAGAATACCTGCTCGTTGCTTAGAGCACCGTCGTTTTTCATCATGGCACGTGTACTCGCCCACAGGGCGTTGCCAATGGCTTCGGGATCATATCCACAGGGTGCCAGCGTCGTCACCAGACCGCCGAGATAGGCCCTTATAAATTCATCCTGATCCATAGGCAACAGCGTGCCGTCAAGATCGAAGAAAACTGCCTTTAATTTCATTTTATGCTCCAAATAAAATAATACACTTATTATATAATTATATACGAAAATATAGTCTTTGTCAATAAAACTTTGTAAATAATAATTTTGTTCCCGTTTAATTTGTCAATCCCTACGCTTTGCTACCCTTGCACAAGGGAGGCTTTTGATACTTAGAGTAACATGATAGCCGAGGTGAAATGTTGATATGTGGAAAGTTGATCGTTGGAGTTTCGAATTAAATTGCTATTTGAACTCATCAAGGTTCATCCAGGATAGCGTTAGCTACGACGAACCTACGCTCTAAAACCGATGCAGCTCCGCTGTTGATACGACCTGATACATACGACATCCAGCATTTTCAAGGGTTTTCGGCTTTTTTGGTTGTCACAGGATAGGTTAGGATAGGTAAGGTAAGGATAGGCAAGGTAAGGATAGGTAAGGTTTTACTACCATAATAATCTTTCTATCAATCACGAGTTCATTCACTCAAAGGAATTCCCTGCGGGAAGGCTTCGCTTATTTTACTTTTTATTAATGCTTGACAAAGTAAAAATAATATGATATCATTATAGGGTTAAAATGGTAATTATGCGGTTTTGCTGATGAGGGTAGATAAAAGAGTGAAAATGTTCCCGATTTGACCGCTGTGAAAGGACAAAAATGGCTGATTTTGCAAACGAAATTAAAAGACGACGCACCTTTGCGATAATATCTCACCCCGACGCAGGTAAGACCACTCTTACCGAGAAATTCCTGCTGTACGGCGGCGCAATTCAGTCTGCCGGCTCGGTTAAGGGTAAGCAGAATGACAAGCATGCGGTTTCCGACTGGATGGAGCTGGAAAAGCAGAGAGGTATCTCTATCACATCCTCGGTAATGCAGTTTGAGTATGACGGCTACTGCATCAATATTCTTGATACCCCCGGACACCAGGACTTCTCCGAGGATACCTACCGTACTCTTATGGCGGCAGACTCGGCGGTAATGGTTATCGACGCCGCTAAGGGTATCGAGCCCCAGACCAGAAAGCTCTTTAAGGTTTGCGCCATGCGTGATATTCCCATCTTCACCTTCATCAACAAGATGGACCGTGAGGCGAGAGATCCCTTTGACCTGCTTGACGAGCTGGAGAGGGAGTTCGGCATTATGACCTATCCTATGAACTGGCCCATCGGCTGTGGACAGAAGTTTAAGGGCGTGTACGACAGAGATAAGAAAACTCTGCTTTCCTTCGGTGACTCTCACCGCGGTCGTGACAGAATTCATGGAATCGACCTTGATATTAACGATACAGAGAAGCTTGACGAGCTGGTTGGCGAAAATCAGCGCATCGAGTTCTGTGAGCAGATAGAGCTAGTTGAGGCTGCAGGCGGTGATTTCGATCTCGAGAAGGTTCGCCACGGCAAGCTCTCTCCTGTATTCTTCGGCTCTGCTCTTAATAATTTCGGCATCGAGCCCTTCCTTGAGCATTTCCTTAAGATGACTACCTCACCCCTGCCCAGAGTGGCTGAGGGCAATGTAATAGATCCCTTTGATCAGGATTTCTCTGCCTTCGTATTCAAGATCCAGGCGAATATGAACAAGGCGCACCGCGACCGTATTGCCTTTATGCGTATATGCTCGGGTAAGTTTGAGCGCGGCAAGGATTATTATCACGTGCAGGGTAACAAGTCCTTCCGTCTTTCCCAGCCTCAGCAGATGATGGCATCCGAGCGAGAGGTTATTGACGAGGCATACGCCGGCGATATTATTGGCGTATTCGATCCCGGTATTTTCTCTATCGGTGACACCGTGTGCGAGAAGGGCAGAAAGATCAAGTTTGAGGGCATTCCCACCTTCGCTCCCGAGCATTTCGCTATGGTAGAGCAGGTTGACTCCATGAAGCGTAAGCAGTTCGCCAAGGGTATGAATCAGATCGCCCAGGAGGGTGCTATCCAGATCTTCTTCGAGCCTAATTCGGGTCTTGAGCGAGTTATCGTAGGTGTTGTAGGCGTGCTTCAGTTCGAGGTGCTTGAGTACAGACTTAAGAACGAGTACGGCTGTGATCTCCGCCGTACCAATATGGGATACAGCCAGATTCGTTGGATCGAGAACGAGAATCTTGATCCCAAGACCTTGAGGCTTTCTCATGATACCAAGTGGGTACAGGACTTCAGGGGCAAGAACCTGCTTATCTTCACCAGCGAGTGGGCTATTCGTTGGGTGCTGGAGGACAACCCCGATCTGCGCCTTACCGAGTTCAGTAAAAACGACGATTAATGACAAAATGTAAGCTTTGGCTTACAAAATAACCATATTTTAGACGAAACGGGTTTAATTTTATGAGAATGAGAAAGAAGAAAAATTCCGAGTCCAGACTTCTGGCTTGTGAAAAATATCTCTTAAATACCGATGAAATGTTGACCGATCCCCTTACCGTAATGGGTGAGGGATACAGCAAGGTGTTCCTTGAGATCGGTGCGGGTAAGGGCGGATTTGCCTGTGCTATGGCAGAAAGGCACTCGGATGCCGCATACTTCGCTATGGAGCGCGTGACCGACTGCGTTGTGCTCTGTGCAGAGAAGGCAAACAGCGGTGAGTACGGTGAGCTTAACAACCTTCGCTTCCTTATCGACACCGCCGACAACCTTATGCACATCTTCCCCCGTGGTAGCGTGGATGCTATTTTTCTTAATTTCTCCGACCCCTGGTCGAAGAAGGGATATGCAAAGCGCCGTCTTACTCACCGCAGATATCTTGCGATGTATATGAATCTTCTCCGTGACGGAGGCACTCTTACCTTCAAGACCGATAACGTTGGCCTGTTTGACTTCTCGCTTGAGGAGATCGAGGCTATGGGACTTACCCTTACCGCTATGACCCGTGATCTTCACGCATCCGAGTGGAACGAGGGCAATATCATGACCGAATATGAGAGAAGCTTCTCCGAGCAGGGCATGAAGATAAATATGCTTAAGATTACAAAGCCGGTTGGCTTTAACCCTGATATCGCCCCTGAGTTCCTTACCAAGGGCAGATATATGGGCGAATAATTATTTGACAGAGGATGGCGTCCTTTTGCTCCCATACTGTATGTGGCAAAAAGACGTCAACCTCGTTTTGTTTATTATGAGAAATCAGAAAGGAGCAAGCTATGGAAAAATTTATAGATGACAGTCATATTCACGATGGACACAGATCCCGTATGCGTGCTAAGCTTGCTTCTCACGGACAGGCTATCTTTGACACCTACGAGCTGCTTGAAATGCTGCTCTATTATGTTATTCCTTATAAGGATACAAATCCTATTGCAAAGAACCTTTTATATGCTTTTGGCAATCTTGACGCTGTGTTCGATGCTGAGAAGGGCAGTCTCTCAGAGGTGAAGGGCGTTGGCGAAAAGGCATCAGAGCTTATTACAGAGGTGGGCAGACTTAAGGATATTATCGGCGCAGAGCTCTTATCCGAGGATGGCTGTGATTTTTCCAGCTATGAAAGCGTCGGCCTCTACCTGACCGATTATTTTTCCGGTATTAAAGACAAGCAGGTTGTGGCACTTTATCTTGACAGCGCAATGCATCTTATTGCAATGAAGAAGATGTACGACCTTGAATATGAGTCGGGCGGAGTAAAGGCAAAGCCCTTCATTGACGAGGCTGTGAACAATCATGCCGCCGTGGTTATTACCGCGCACAATCATCCTTACGGCCCCTTTTATCCTACACCGGGTGACAGGGCAACCAACCTTCTTATTACAGAATCATTGGATATGGTCGGCATAGTACACGCCGAGCATTATATAATCTCCGGCAACTGCTTTGCCGGCATGGGCAGTCTCAGCCACTTTAACACTCAGATCTCACAGATGCCGGCAGTAAGCGAGTTTATCGACACCAGAGATAGGTTTGATGGCAAGCTTCATCGAAACAACCGACCCATAAGCGAGAAGAGCGGGTCTAAGTCGGGCAAAAATCTTGCAGACGCCGACTATTTCGCTCGTCTTTTAAGCTTTTCAGGCTGTAAAAATCCCTCAGAGCTTACCGATCTTCTCCTTGACAAGTACAGAACCATTGAGCAGCTGCTTGATGCCTCTGCGGGCGAAATTTCGCTTATGACAGGCGAGAGCGTGGCTATATTTATTAAGCTTCTGGCATACCTTACCTCCAGGCGGTATACCGACAGCTTTACCTTTGGCAGGGCATATTCCTCTGCCGATATTGCCGAGTATTTTAAGGCGCTCTTCCTTGGTGAGTCGGTGGAAAAGATATACCTTATTGGCTTTGACGCCAAGGGTAGAATAATCGGCCGCAGACTCTTGGGAGAGGGAACGGTAAATGCCTCTGAGGTTATGCCGAGAAAGGCTATGGAGGCCGCACTGGCCATGTCCGCAGCTTCGGTATCGGTGGCCCACAACCATCCCTTTGGCACGGTAAATCCGTCGGATGACGACGTTAATATGACACAGCTTCTTGTCGCCATGTTTGCCAGCTGCGGCATTGGATTTAATGAGCATTATGTGATTGCGGGCCAGCTCTGCGATACCGTATTTTACGGAAATCATGATATCTGATAACATAGGGAAGGCGGAGAAAATATGCCGTTTTTGGGAACTATAGTTAACTTTTTGGTGGTTTTAGTGTGCGGTTTGATCGGTTTGTTGATCAAAAAGGGTATACCGAAAAAGGTGTGCGATTCGCTGAAATCCGCCATGGCGATATGCGTTATTTACATAGGAATTGACGGCGCTCTTGACACTGCGCCCTACATCGGCTCGGAACTGTTATCCGACGGACTTATCAAGGTGCTCATTATGGTTATCTCACTGGCTCTTGGCACGCTTGTCGGAGAGCTGATTGATATTGATAAATGGGTGAACAGACTTGGCGACAGTCTGGAGAAGCGTTTTGTAAAGGAAGGAGAGCAGGGTAAATTTGCAGAAGGATTTGTCTACTGCAGTATGCTCTTCTGCGTTGGCGCTATGACGGTAAACGGCGCATTCCAGGATGCCCTCGGTCACCCGGATATTCTGATTACCAAGGCGGTTATCGACGGCATTATGTGCCTTGTTCTTGCTCCTACCCTTGGCATCGGCTGTGCGGTATCATCTGTTTTTGTGCTGGTGTATCAGGGACTTTTGACCCTTGCGGGACTGTTTTTGGTTGGGATTCTCCCTGCTGAGAGCATTGCGTATATGTCCTCCACCGGCTCGCTGATCATTATTCTTATTGGCCTTAATATGCTTGGCGAGGCAAAGGTAAAGACCGCAAATATGACCCCGGCTATCTTCCTGCCTGCGCTGATTTACCCGCTTTTTGAGCTGATTTTATCGGCTTTTTCGGGCTAAAAATGACGGCAAAAGGCGAAAAAAACGACTTTTTCGTTTGAATTTTGGGACAAATACACTTCATTAATATTATAAGCGGCAACTCGTCTTGCGGACGGGTTGCCTTTTTCTTTTTTTGCCACTTTTTAACAGAAAATTATTTCCGTTTAGTGCAATTTTTTAAAAAAACAAAAAAATATCGAAAAAATGTTAAAAAAATGCTTGACAAATCGAAAAGATATGCTATAATATTAAAATGCGTAATAATTGTATTTTTCTTTGGGGGATTTCTGCCCTTTTTTCAGGGTAGGTTCGTCAAAATGAACAAATTTTCCGACGAAAAATACGCAACCTGCCTAAATGCAGGTAAATTTCGCTTTTAGCGACCCGAATTAGTAAAATTTTGAAGAATGGAGTGATTCTTTTTATGATGCTTAAACCCCGTAAACTTGGCACCAACGTGAGAATGAGCTTTTCCAAGAT
>JAGCLY010000043.1 GCA_017646745.1 Clostridia bacterium | reverse complement strand
TTGTATAATACTTAAGTCCGAAGACAGCAGGTTCCGGTAAAAGCGTCAGCTTTCCTGCCGAGGTAAGTAAACTTTAATATTTTGTATTTTAGTTGTCCTTTTCTCGGGGGTGGTCTGCGCCTTATCGGAAAAGGATATTTTTTTATTGATTTTTTATGGAGGTGAAACAATGCCAAGTAATAAGATTCTTGAACAGAAGAAGGCGGTTGTTGAGGAACTCGCAGCAAAGCTCCAGTCCGCAGCAGCAGGCGTTCTCGTTAAGTATGAAGGCATTACAGTGGCTGAGGATACCGAGCTTCGTGCAGCTCTTCGTAAGGCTGGTGTAGAATACACCGTTATGAAGAACACACTCACCGGTCGTGCTTGCGATATCGCAGGTTACGGTGATATGAAGCAGTACCTTTCCGGTATGACCGCTATCGCAATCAGCCAGGACGATCCCATCGCAGCAGCAAAGATCATGAAGCAGTACGCTGATAAGGTTAAGGGCTTCGAGATCAAGGCTGGTTTTGTTGACGGTGGTATGCTTGATCAGGCAGGCGTTATCGACCTTGCAGAAACTCCTTCTAAGGAAGTTCTCATTGGTAGAATGATGGGCAGCCTTCAGTCGTCCCTTTACAGCTTTGCATACGTGCTTCAGGCTATTATCGACAAAGACGGAGAGGCAGCTCCCGCAGAGGAAGCAGCTCCCGCAGAAGCTCCCGCAGAGGCTTAATTCCTGCGAACTAATTAAACTGTATAAAATTTCTTAAATAACGGAGGATTTTAAAATGAACGAAAAGTCTACTCAGATCCTTGAAATCGTAAAGGGTCTTACCATTCTTGAACTTGCAGATCTCGTAAAGGCACTTGAGGAGGAGTTCGGTGTATCCGCAGCTCCCGTTGCAGTAGCAGCAGCTCCCGGTGCAGCAGCAGCTCCCGTTGAGGAGAAGACCGAGTTTGACGTTGTACTTAAGGCAGCAGGCGCTTCCAAGCTCAACGTTATCAAGGTTGTTCGTGAGCTTACCGGTCTTGGCCTTAAGGACGCTAAGGACCTCGTTGAGGGCGCTCCTAAGACTCTTAAGGAAGGCATCTCCAAGGAAGATGCAGAGAAGATCGCAGAGCAGCTTAAGGCTGCTGGCGCAGAGGTTGAGGTTAAGTAATTTCACCCCCAAACTTATATTAAGTGTGAGTCACCTGCTGACTCACACTTTTTCTTTTTTAGGAATTTTGTTTATAGCGGCGGACTGCTCGGACTGTCGTAGGTGACTACGCCGACGCCTTCGCACTCCTTGCTCTAAAGCAAAATGTTTGAAAAAATATGATTTTGATGGCGGACTGCTCGGACTGTCGCAAACAATAACAAAAAGGGTGGCATTTCTGCCACCCTTCGTTTTTTAGTTTTTGCTTTTGTTAGGTGAATTAACCTATAAACTTGAAGAGCAGAGGCATCTGACCGGATCTCTCAGAGCTAAACCATTTTACTTCAACGATATAGGTTTCTCCTGCCTCAAGATATTCCTGAAGCATGAAGTTGTTATAATATCCTGCGCTATCATCGTCATAGCTAATATAATTTCCGTAGGCATCGTAAAGATATACGCATGTATCGCCTTCAGCGTGGGAGGTAAATATCCATGTGCCGCTTTCGGCGGGATTAATAGTGAATCTTACTCTCTCGTCTGCTCCAACGTACTGTACAAAGCTTACGTCACCTGTGATATTATCCACGTCAGACTGATCTGTGAAGGTAATAGCATAGTCAAGCTCGCCGCTGTCATCGAAGGGAACGAATGCAAAGCGAACGTGACCGTCACTCATAGAGTAGCCAAGTCTTGCAAGAGCGCTCTCAACCTGTGCCTTGCTAAACTTAATTGCGCGGGGATCGCTCAACTCAATAAAATCAATGCCCTCAAGGATAATCTCGGTCTCATCGGGAAGAATGAAGCTTACGTAATAGGTGAATGCTGGACCAGATGTGGTATATGATCTGCAATAATAACCAACCACGTAATGTGTGCCGTTGCCATGCTGGTATGTAAGATCCTCGAAGATAACGCTGCCGCTGCTGCCGTTGATGTTCTCGAGACCGCATCTTGTACAGAAGTATCCGTCATCGATGGAATACCAGCTATGATCGTAGGGAGAAACGGTATAGGCGTTACTCTGCTTGCCGCAAACGTAGCAGTGATATCCCTCAAGACCACTCTGAGAGCAGGTGGGATATTTTATAGTCGAATATTCATTTTTACAGCAGTTATCAGTACTTACCCAATGATCGCCCTCGCTGTTAGTAAATGTACATGTTCTTGTACATTCTCCGGAGAAGTCGTAGGTATAATCATATTTGTACCAGTAGTGGCTATCTTCGTAGTATTCAGATATGATGTAGCTGTATCCATTGATATTTCTATGTACGTAGGTTTGTTCGCTTGTGCTTCCGTCGTTGTAGATATACTTGGTATAGTTGGTATCACCGGTTCTGTTACCGCTGCCATCAAGCTGGAAGGTCTGGGTATGCTGATAGTAGCGGTTTCCTATACCGAGAGTGTTTTCTGCAATACGCTCAAACTTGGTTTCGTCTCCGTTTGAATTGTAATAGGTGATCTCGGTGTAGTAGCTGCCACAGTCGGCGCAGGTATATCTTGTTCCATATGTGGATGCGGTAGAAATATCGGTGCTTACGTAATTGTGATATACTCTATTGCTATCTGTCTTAACCTTAATTTCACGAGCATAGGTGCCGGTCTCCTCGTTGTAGCCGAACTGCCATACCTTGTAGTAAGATGCGGTGCAGTTGTCCTCGGCTACCCAATAGTTTGCATATCTTACCTTGTATCCGCACTGCTCGGGATGAGTTACTGCGCATACGTAATAGTAAGAATTGTAGCTAAAATACTGATCTCCATCTGCAGACAACTGCCAATTATCTTTAATTGCCTCCTCGATCCAAATCGGACACCAATGTGTGCTGAAATCGCAGTCTGCGCCATCACCATCAAGATATATGTCGTAATAATATCCGCAAGCGCATCCCCTAATCTCTGCATATCCTCCGCAAACGCTGCCGAGCGCCGCAAGATCTATCTTATCGAGTGTGTAGCTTTCGTGCCAGGTTCTGTTACGGGTGTACGTATCACCGCAGTTCTTACAGGTGTGGGTTACGATAACGCCGTCCTCACAGTTGTCACCCTGAAGTTCATACTCAATCTCATAGTCGTGAACAGAGTCCTCGGAAACCTCTTTGGTCTTTGCGTTGTAGTAGAAGGAGAGATAATCATAGGTGAAGAAGTTATCCTGCATTACTCCGCCGAATACAGCCTTGGCAAGCTTTTCGGGATCGTTCACCTGATCTGCTGTAAGTGTCTTCTGACTGCCGTCATTATAGATTGCAGTAGCACCGCCGTTAGAGTTCATTTGAAGCTCAACGATCTCGCCGGTAATATCATCTCTAACGATGAAATAAACGGTTTCATTAGAGTTGTCCCTAAGCTCTCCATACGAGATAGAATAGCCTATGGTTCCGAAGTTGTATTTATAATATCTGAAGTCACCGCAGTCATAGCTGTTGTTGTATGCAAGCACACGGTCATAATCTGCCATATATACGCGGAATCCTCTTCCACTGAAGTAGTATTCCTCGCCCTTGTATATCAGACTTCCTGAGCTGGAGAAGTTGTCGATCTGTACATCCTCCTCAAGCATTTCCTCGGGAATAACGATTCCGTCTTCGATTTCATCTACAATATCACCCCAGGTTACTTCGATTCTGTCACCAATGGAGATCTGAACGCTACCGTTGAAGCGATGGGATTCGTCATCGTACTCGAAGGTAAGATCCTTGGCCTCAACGTCGATAGCAACCAGCTGTCCTGCAGGGTTGATAGTAAGCGAAACAAGAGCCTTATCGGTTACAGTCTCGATAATGCCGTCTACAAATTCCTTAGCATCCTCCTGATAGTCGGGTGCGATAAGGTCGTAAAGCGTACTTTCCTTAATGAGATCAAGGATTTCCTTTGCGTAATCCTCATAGGAATTATCATCGGTGCCGAAGATAAGCATACCAAAGGTAATGTCGGCATAATCCTCGCCGTAAAGCACGTCGTTAAGATCTACGCCGAGAGGGAGACCTGTCTTTTCACAGAAGCTTTCAAATGCCTTGATAAGCTCCTTAGCATCAACACCCTGCTTTTCAAGAATACCGGGAATTTCGGTAAATTCGGTATTAAGAAGGTCGAGAGCGAAGGTGTAAAGCTTATCAACAGTGCCCTCGCCGAAGTAGTGATCAACAACCTCTGCGATAGGAAGTGTATAAAGCTTTTCGCTGAGAGCGTTAACCTTGTCATAATCAAGAGAAATAATGCGAGAACCGTCGGTCTTCTCCTCGGTGGTGAAGAGAATGTCGAGTGTCTTGTAGATGATTTCCTCAGCAACGTCAAGGTTGTTCTCTGCGAGAACCTCAATAGTGGGAAGAATAGTTTCGGTGAAGAAAGCTGCCATTTCCTCAGAGAGTTGCTTGTTGGGAGTGATCCTGTTATATAATAACTCTTCAAGGGATACTTTACCCTCGATATCCTGCTTGATGGATCCCTTTATATCGTCAACGTGGTAGTAAAGGAAGCCATCCTCTATAACAGCCTTAAGAGCATAGGTGTTGGTAGAATTGTTATACTTGGTGTAGTATTCAGCTGTACCTGTTGCCGCACCGTGAAGCTCGCCGTCCTCAATGTAAAGCATAAGCTCAGCAAGATTTATCTGCTCTAACTTTCCGCCGATTACCCAATTATTATCAATCTTTTCGCTCCATGTGTAGGAGAGGTTGTCGGTACGGATTACGATACTGTCAATCTTGATGGATGCTGCATTTCTCTGTCCGCAAACAGAGCAAATACCGTTTTTGTAGTCGTGGTCGCCGGTAGCGGGGATATCAACCAAAACGTACTCGCCGCATACGCAGAGAATCATTTTAGAACCGTTTTCCCCACAGGTAGCTTCATTGATAATATTTTCCTCAACCATCTCGTGATCGGCCTTAGGAAGCATCTCGGTGTATTCCTCGTCACAGTTCTTACAGCCAAAGGTCTCGTGACCGTTTACGGTACAGGTGGAGTCTTCCTTTTCTACAGACTCGAAGATGTGGCCGATAGCCTTCTCGGTCTTTTTGTATGCGTAATCGCAGTTCTTACAGTCGTATACGGTATAACCGTTTTCTGTACAGGTTGCTGCGTGTACATCGGTTGCAAAATCGTGTCCCTTAGCAACGGACGTGATTGTCTTTTCAGACTCATGGCAGCGTACGCATACCTTGAATATATATCCGTCACTGGTACAGCTTCCGTTGTAAACCTGCTCGGTGAAGCTGTGACCGTAAAGCGCACATCTCTGCTCGGGAGTAAGTCTTGTAACTGTATAGTAAGAGAAGTGGTTGGTCTTGAAGGTTACGTAACCGTTGTTATATGTAGCCTTAATCGACTCAACTTCGCCATTCTCGTTAATGAACCAGATAGCGATACTGTCAACGTCCTCGCCCGTCTTAAGCTCGTAGGGAAGGGTGATGGTTACGTAGTTGTTTTCACCAAACTGCGCAATGTTGCTTGTACCGTCGTTAATTGTGAAGTTGTAAATGGGGCTGTTTCCTACCTGTTCTTTCTGCTCGGGGGTAAGAAGACTGTTTATATCATCGTTGCCAAGCTTCTCGGCAGAGACGGTAACAGACTTATCTCCGATAGAGTCAACTACGCCGTTATCAAGGCTGATGCTTGCATCGTTAAGCTCGATTTCGGTGTCCTTAAGACTGCCGGAATTGATAGAACCGGTGTTGGTTCCCGAATATACGGTTACCTTCTTGGTTTCGGAGCAATGCTCACAGGTGTCGGTTCTGACACCGTTTGTGATCTGACCCTTGATCCAATTGTGACCTGTGCTGTTCTTGAGAATAGTTTCGGTATAGCTGTCACCGCAAGAGCAGGCAAGAGTTTTCACACCGTCATTCTTACAGGTGGCAGGGGTGGTTATGCTTGCAATGTAATTGTGGTTGGAGATACGCTCGCCCTCAACCTTTTTTCCGCAACCGGCGGTAGTACAGGTGTAGGTCAAAACAAACTCACAAGAAGATCCAGACACAGGCTCTTTAACGGGAGTTGCACCGTTTGTGTTATGGCCTAATGCAGATCCAATAGTGTCGGTATATTCGTTTCCGCAATCGCAGGCGTATGTTTCGGTCGCTGCGTTTTCGCAATCTGCCTCAGTAGAGGAGATTTGAACGTAATTGTGAGCGGATGCGGTTCCGCTTGTAAAGGTTTCTGCATCGCTTGTGCTTACCTTACCGCAAGTACAGGACTTGTAGTATACAGCAGCGCTTGTACAGCTGGCTGCGGATTTGAGCGCATCGGGAGATGCTATGCTCTCTGTGTATGAGTGCGATGTAGTAGAGCCTTCAATTGCAAAGCAATTGCTACAGTTTTTGGGTGTCTGGCAGGTAGCATCCTTCCAGTTATGTCCGGTTGCGGGGATCGCCTCGCTTTCCTTCTCGCCGCAGGAGCATACGCGCTCTTTCGATCCTGCCGCGGTACAGGTAGCCTCGGTTACAACAGTCCACTCTCCAAATGAGCAGGTGTGATTGCCGCCACCGCCGAGTATAAGTATAAGGGCGATAACGATTGCAACAACTGCAACTGCGCCGGCGATAATGCCGATCATCAGCTTCTTGTTAATAGGAGGCTTCTTGGGTGACAGAGGTGCTTCCGTCGACTCGGTTTTTTCGATAACGACTTCTTCGGTGATCTCGGTTTCCTGTTCAATCGGAAGCTCGTTCTCGTTCTTTTTCATGTTGTCT
Source organism: Clostridia bacterium (assembly GCA_017646745.1). GTDB lineage: Bacteria > Bacillota > Clostridia > Oscillospirales > CAG-272 > UBA1740. The sequence goes on along the minus strand of JAGCLY010000043.1, from coordinate 7,171 downwards.
TCCATGATAATTTTCTCCATTTCTAGATTTGTGACAATCGACATCTGCATACCGAAACACTGCAGATGAAAGCTTGCCAATGCATAAATATTTATATTTTGCATGAAAATATTTTAGCATATTATTATCTTTTTGTAAATGCTTTTTAGTAATATTTAATAAAGTGTGAAAAAAAAGGGCAGATTGCATAAAGCATCTGCCCTTTTTTTGTTTCTATTAACATCTAAAGTCTGATTTTTTACTCATACAACGGATATTTCTCGCACAGAGCCTTGACTCTTGCTCTTGCTTTGTCTGCGTTGTTTTCGAAGTCGGCGAGGGTTATGGAGATTATCTCAGCAACCTCAACCATATCTTCTTCATTAAAGCCTCTTGTTGTTACGGCAGCGGTGCCAAGTCTTATGCCACTGGTAACGAAGGGGCTCTTCTTATCGTAGGGAATAGCGTTTTTGTTGCAGGTAATACCGATTTCGTCAAGCAGATGCTCGGCCTCCTTGCCGGTATCAACCTTCATGCCTGTAAGGTCCACCAAAATCAGATGGTTGTCCGTGCCGCCCGAAACAAGCTTGAAGCCGTTTTTTACCAGAGCTCCTGCAAGTGCAGAGCAGTTCTTTACGATTTTGGCTGCGTATTCCATAAAGGAAGGCTTCAGAGCCTCGCCAAAGCAAACTGCCTTTGCGGCAATGGTATGCATAAGCGGACCGCCCTGAGTACCGGGGAAGATCGCCTTGTCAATTCTCTTTGCAATATCCTCATCGTTAGAAAGGATAAGGCCACCTCTTGGGCCACGCAGAGTTTTGTGAGTGGTGGTTGTTGTAACGTGAGCATAGGGAACGGGTGAGGGATGTACTCCTGCAGCAACAAGCCCCGCAATGTGAGCCATATCAACCATTAAATATGCGCCAACCTCGTCGGCAATCTCACGGAATCTCTTGAAATCAATGAATCTTGGGTAAGCAGATGCGCCTGCGAGAATCATCTTGGGTCTATTCTCGAGGGCAAGACGTCTTACCTCGTCATAATCAATAACACCGCCATCCTCGGTCACACCGTAGGGAACAATGCTCCAGTATTTGCCGGAAATATTAACCGGCGAGCCGTGGCTGAGGTGACCGCCGTGAGCAAGATTCATAGACAGAATGGTGTCGCTCGGCTGAAGGAGAGCGAAGAACACCGCCATGTTTGCCTGTGCGCCAGAGTGGGGCTGTACGTGGGCATATCCTGCACCGAAAAGCTCCTTTGCTCTCTCGATTGCAAGCGACTCAACTACGTCGACGTGCTCACATCCGCCGTAATATCTTCTGCCGGGATAGCCCTCGGCATACTTGTTTGTAAGGGTGGTTCCGTTGGCCTCCATTACTACCTCCGAAACAAAGTTCTCGGATGCGATAAGCTCTATTTTGTTTCTCTGTCTACCTGTTTCTGCCATTATGGCCTCGTAGAGAGCGGGATCGTTTTCTCTTATAAGATTATATTCTCTCACTTTTGTTTTCTCCTGTTTTTTGTACTAAAATGCGGGTTTTATCATTGTTTTGTTATATTTTACACCTTGGATTTGCGCCTGTCGGCAAGGTATGTGCGCCTTACCTCGGTGATAAATTTTTGTACTCTCTCCGACTGATAATCCCTATATGTCCACGGTAGCTTTTGCCAACCGCCCCTTGCCCAGAACAAGGTCAGCTCGGTGTATATTCCGTCACGCAGCGGAATGCGGAAGCCTGTTTCCTTGGTGGTCGCCAGCAGCAGCCTGCCGTGATTAATAAAGCCGGGGTCAAGGTTGATTCTGCGGTTTCCGCCAACCGAAAGCTCAGCTTCAATCTCGTTGGTGCGTAGCTTTATCTCCGCCTGACGTGAGGGGTCGACAGTTTCCTTAAAGCTGTAAATTCGCCTCAGTCCCTCGCCGCCTATCTCATCGTCGTAGTAGGTGGAAAAGTCCTTAGAGAAGGAAAACTCCTCGCTCACCGCCTCGACCTCGCCAAACTCCGAGGTGAGTATTTTCATTGCACGATCAAGAACATCTCTATCGTGATATATTACGCCGATAATCAGCTTTTCTTTTTCAAACTCGTATACTGCTCCCATAAGTCACACACCTTTCATCTACATTATAGTATAAATTTGCCTTTAAGTCAATAAATATTTTTCCTTCGGGTACAATAGCCCTATGAAGCTTTATACACGAATTAAGGATATCATTTTGTGGCTTTACCGTAGCCATAAATTACGGCTGAAATTTTCGCTCGTCGGTGGCATTTTCTTAAATCTCCTTTATATCGCAGGCAATATTGCCTCGGCATTTTTATACGGCAGCATTTGGTCGGCAACCCTGACCCTCTATCACCTGACTCTTGTTGTTATAAGAATATACCTGCTCTCCGCAAGGGGGGAGGCCAAGGAAAGAAAAAATTCTGCTACGGTTTGCCTCAGAGTAGGGATTCTCATGCTTTTTCTCGACCTTATCACCGCATATATGATGATATACACCGTCACAAGGTCCAGCTTTGTCAGATATTCGGGCTTTATTTTGCTTGGATTTATTCTTTATTCAGCCTATTCGCTTACCACCTCGCTGCTTGTAATACGAAGGAAGGACGACCATCGTGGCAAGCTCCATTTCGTCGCTAAAAATATCACTCTCTCCACCTCGCTAATGTCGGTTTTTAATCTCCAATATTCGCTTTTATCCTTGCTCGGCGCCAGCTTCGGTATAATTGCACGGGCGATTTTCGTCGGTGGATTGGCAGTTTTTTCTACAATACTCGCCATGTCCGTCCGTCTAATTAAAATAGGGCTGAATAGTAGCAAAATTTGACGAAAGTCGTATAATGCTTATAGCGGATGATTATATTAATCAACGCAAAAATTACGAGGAAAAGTGTAAATAATGGACAAAAATGAAAACGGATACCCCGGCGGCATCGTTGGCGGTGTAACCGATAACAACGGCCCGGGCAACGGCTGTGGCGGCGGTTGCGGTAACGGTTGCGGCAACCACGGAGGTAACGGCAACGTCGGTGGGGTAGGAGATAACGGATGTGGCGGCAACGGCAGCTGTCTTGACAATATGCTCCTCGCATACGTATATGCCCCCGACCAGCGCTTCCGTATGCTTTATTCTGCAAATGACGCCTTAAAGCATGGCACACTCTTTGAGGAACTGTATAAGCCTATGGAGGTGTATGGCCGTGAATAGAGAACGAATGAACAACCGTGGCGGTATGAATAATATGAATGGCCGTGTTGGCGGTGTAACCAATAACGGCGGCAATATGAACGGTAATATGAACGGTAATATGAACGGCAATATGAACGGTAATATGAACGGCAATATGACCGATCGCATGACTCCCAACGGAACAAATGGACGAAATGCTAACGGTGGTGCTCTCTCGGGCAGTCTTGCCGAGCAGATCCGTGCCCTTTGCTTTGTAAAGGTAGAGCTGGAGCTTTATCTCGATACTCATCCGAATTGCCGTACCGCACTTGATTATTACTATAGAACCGTCACCGAGCTGAAGCGCCTCACCGAGGAGTATGAGAATACCGTTGGCCCTCTTACAGCTATGGGTAACGTCAGCACCGACAGATGGCAGTGGATTGACGGCCCCTGGCCCTGGCAGCAGGCAGGCGACTTTATGAGAGAGGGAGATAGATAGTATGTGGATTTATCAGAAACAGCTTCAGCATCCCGTAAAGATACAAAGACCCAATCCCCGTCTTGCGGGAATAATTATAACAGCCCTCGGCGGCCCCGATGGTGAAACCGGCGCGGCAATGCGTTATCTTAATCAGCGTTTTACTATGCCTGACGGTAGGGTTGTCGGCATTCTGACAGACGTTGGAACCGAAGAAATGGGACATCAAGAGATGGTTGCCAGCATTGTTTATCAGCTGACCAGAAATCTTACTCCCGATGAGATTATAGCCGGTGGATTTGATAAATACTATGTGGATCACGGCGCAGGCATTTACCCCGCATCCGCCGAAGGCGTACCCTTTAGTGCTATGGCAATAGCCTCGAAGGAGGACGCTCTCGCTTCTATTCACGAGGATCTCGCCGCCGAGCAGAAGGCAAGGGCAATGTACGATAACATCCTTCGCCTCTCCGACGATCCCGACGTCAACGACGCAATCAAATTCCTCCGCCAGCGCGAGGTAGTCCACTTCCAGCGCTTCGGCGAAGCGATGAACATCCTACGAGATAAGAAATTCTAATTTAGCCTTCCCCAAGATAGGGGAAGGGGGACCGCTTTAGCGGTGGATGAGGATGAAATAAATAGGGCGGTTTGAGAAATCAAATCGTCCTATTTACTTTTTAGAATGGGTGTGATATAATGAACGTATAAATTACATATGGAGGCTCGTAAAAATGGAGATTTATTCAAGTGATGGTAAAAAACATCCAAGTGTTGAGATATTACTAAATAGCAAAGAATTGGGTATTCTTGTTAATGCATTGCAGGAATTCAAAGCAAGATGTGAACGGTATAAGTCTGAAAATGAGGGCGAAAAAGATTTAGGCATGGCACATGTACATTATCAAGATTATGACAAAGATAGCAAGGGAAAATACGATTTAGTATTTTATATTGATTTTGATAAAGAACAATAGAATACTTCACCCTGACTGTATTGGCGAAGCTATGAACATCCTGAGAGATAAGAATTTCTAACTAAATAAAAACAGGGCGGTTTGAGTAATTCAAGCCGTCCTTGACTTTTTTATAGGGGTGTGGTATAATAAAAGAAAAACAAGGAGCATAACATGATAACCAATAAAGTTTTAAAATACATCGAAGAACATAAATTGTGCTCGGATTACTTATTTGATGATTGGTCGGAGTTCTTGGAATTGCTCTATGAACAGGGCGGATGTGTGGAGTCTATCCTTTGGTTTGAGCATGTGCTAATTACCGAGCAGGAAAAATCTCTCGGTGGTGGCGGATACATAGATAAGAACAATGCGGAATACATGTATGCTGAAACTTATATATGCAATAATGATTTAAAAAACAAAACACTCGACGAGGTAAACGAATATATTAGGTCAGTTGTATCTGCCTATCCTAATCACAAACTAATTCCGTCATTTGACATTGTATAACAAATACTTCATGTTGACTGTATTGGCGAAGCTATGGAAATTCTTAAAGATAAGAAATTCTAATTTACACCTCATCCACCACCAAAGGTGGTCCCCCTTCTCCCACTGAAGAAGGCTAATAAAACAGGGCGGTTTGAGAAATCAAATCGTCCTTGACTTTTGTTTGTGTGGTGTGGTATAATGTAGCTGATCAATAAACTTGTTTTTTAAGGAGGATTATATTGTGGGCAAAGAAAAATATGATTTTTTATTTAATCATTTTGACCTCTATGAGAAGGTTTATATTGAAAGCAAAGATTGCGTTGAGATAGTTAAACCACATAATGAGTTTAAGATTATAGTTGATTATATTCCCGAAGATGATTTTAGTCCTTACTTAGTATCATGGTCATATCAACATAGACATTTAGTTGATGAGGACGATGTTATTGAATATGTAAATGAAATAATAAATTGTAAAGTTTATGCAATTGAATGTTTTAAAGGGGATACAGCTGTATTTGGAGGCGAAATCAGGATAGATGATTTTGAAGATTTCTCATACGAAACACTGGAAAAGTGGTCAGGATATTTTGGTCTTACTAAACTGTTGGATTGTGTTGATACAGTTAAGGTTAGATTTTGGCACGGTGGATTTGATGCAACATTCGCATACGATAAAGATGGAAAACCAACTGTTGTTTTACAATGTGATGAATGTGGAAGCAAGTTTATTAAAGCTAAATCGAAAATGATGTCGCTTTGTCCCGAGTGTGCACATATTCTCTTTGGTTATGAAAATTGCAAGCATCAATTCAAAGACGGCAAATGCGAATTGTGTCATTGGGACGGAAGTAGAAGCGACTATATTAAAGGGTTAATGGACAACAATACATAATACTTTACTCTGATTGTATTGGCGAAGCAATGAATATTTTACTAAATAAGTAAAATATTCATTTACTTGATTTGCCTTTAGCAAATCAAACTTCACCAATAAAACAGGGCGGTTTGAGAAATCAAATCTACTCTTGAAACATAGTCGCATATCTTCGCAGGGCAAGTCCTGCTTGGTATGCTCCTTGTTTCTACGCATTCACTACGAGGGGAACAGTTATCAACTGTTCCCCTCTGTTCACTTGACTTTTTTTATGTGGGTGTGGTATAATCAAGATACAAGAAAATAAAAAGGAGGCAGTTGTATGAAAAGAATATACTCGGAAAAGGATTTTAAAGGTTACACCTGTATGAGTCGAGTATTGTCTGATTTGAAATTAGATATCAAAGATTATTGGTGGTTAATATGTGATATTGAAGCTTACCCGATAAAAAAACAATATCAAGATTTGATTGGCGATAATTACTATCTTCTTTTAAGCACAAGTGAATTAGTCAATATGCTAAAAGATGATGATTTTCAATGGGTATGGGCTGTATTTTCTGCAATTCCTTCAACCTATGAAAAGGAAGATATATTGAAATTTAATCTTCCTTATCTCGAGTATTTCGATGAGGGACAATATAATCCATACGTGGATGAGCCACGAATCCAGCATCCTTATGCAGAACTTGAAATCTATGCGGCAGACAGTTCGTATATGTTTTTAATTTCAGATGACGAAGAACTTGTAGATAGATTTAAAAAGTGCTACCCGCGGTACATAGAAAAGTAAATCAAAATTTTGAAATCAAATACTTCATGTTGACTGTATTGCCGAAGCGATGAATATTTTAAGAGATAAGAAAATCTAACTAAATAAAAACAGGGCGGTTTGAGTAAAATCAAATCGTCCTTGCTTTTTTATATGGGGTGTGGTATAATATAATTGAAAAAGATGGAAATAAGAAAGAAGGAAGGATGAATTATGAAAAAGGTGTATTCAGAATTGTATGCGGAAGTACTTCTCTGGTTTCATGGATTCAATGATAATCACAACTATGAGTTGTTATTAAATGAAGCCTTTTTGAACGATTCAAGCAATGATTTTCTTCTCGAATTACAAGAACGTTCATCCAATTTGCTTGATACACGTGGCAGATTCACCCAATATTGGAATTATGAGGAGAAATCCTTTGATTCAAACATAT
>JAGCLY010000042.1 GCA_017646745.1 Clostridia bacterium | reverse complement strand
CCCGGTGATACCCTGCTCTACATAACAGGCACCCCCTACGATACTCTGCAGACGGTTATCGGAACAGCGGGCGGCAGCCGCAACTCGCTTATGGCATACGGCGTTAAGTACGAGGAGATAGACCTTAAGGACAGTGACTTTGACATTGAGGCTATCAAGGATAGACTTTCTAAGTCCTTCGTTAAGGTAGCGGCTATTCAGCGTAGCCGTGGCTATGCACAGAGAAAGAGTCTTACCATCGACCAGCTCGAGCGTGCCATCAAGGCTATCAAGGAGGTTTCTCCCGACACAATTATTATGGTAGACAACTGCTACGGCGAGTTTACCGAGGACCGTGAGCCCACCGACGTTGGCGCAGACGTTTTCGTTGGCTCGATGATGAAGAATCTCGGCGCAGGCTTTGCCGTTTCGGGCGCATATTGCGTTGGTACAAAGGCTGCTATCGAGGATATTGCCGAGCGTCTTACCGCCCCCTGCATTGGCAAGGACCTGGGTGCAAACTTTAACCAGCTGGCATCCTTCTACAAGGGCTTCTTTATGGCGCCCGCATGCGTGGCATCAACTATGAAGTCTATGGTATTCGCAGCGAGAATGCTGGAGCTGGCAGGCTTTGAGGAGGTTGATCCCAAGTACGACGAGAAGCGTACCGACATTGTTCAGACCGTAAACCTTCACTCGGCGGACAAGCTTATTAAGTTCTGCAAGGGTATTCAGATGGGCTCGCCCGTTGAGGCATACTGTATTCCTGAGCCCGGAGATATGCCCGGCTATCCCCATCCCGAGATCATGGCGGCGGGAACCTTCATCACCGGTGCAACCAACGAGCTCAGCTGTGACGGTCCTATTGTTGAGCCCTATACCGCATATATGCAGGGCGGACTTACATACGAGTACGGCAAGCTTGGCATTATGAAGGCCATTGACACAATGCTGGACCTGGGATAAAATGCAGAATGCAAAATGCAAAATTATTGTTGACAAAAATCAAATTAAGTGATATAATATTCACGAACCACAGCAGAATATACATCAGGGGTGCTGTCAAATGACGGCTGAGATGACCATTGGTCAAACCCTTTAACCTGATACGGATAATGCCGTCGTAGGAAGATTGTTTTTAGGTAAATGACCATATCTACCGCGCGGATGATATATCCTGCGCGGTATTTTTTTGCGGTTTCTTCAATCCGCATCCAAAGGAGGATAATAAAATGAAGAAAAACACCCTCGCACTGTGCGAAGCGGGTATAATGATTGCCCTCTCCACAATTCTTGCCATGCTGAAGCTGATTGATATGCCATACGGCGGCTCAGTTACCTTCGCGCAGATGCTCCCCATTCTTATCTACGCATACCGTCATGGACCGAAATACGGTATGTGCGCGGCTTTAAGTGCGTCGCTTATTCAGTTGTTACTGGGTCTTGAGAACTTCTCTTACCTACCTCTCGTGACATGGTATTCGGTTGTCGTTCTCGCCCTGTTAGACTACGTGGTTGCTTATTCAGCATTTGGTATTGCAGGATTTTTAAAGAAAAAGTTTAGCTATAACAATGCATTGGTTATATCTGCGGTTGTAGCTTCTGCAATAAGGTATGTCTGCCATGTTATCTCCGGATTTACCGCATGGACTGCATTTGAGCTGCCCACGGGCGCTGTTATGCTCTATTCCATTGGATACAACGCAACCTACATGATACCCGAAACAATAGTACTTGTTGCCGCTACCTACTACCTCTGCTCTGCTGTTGATTTCTCCAAAGACACTCCTACAAGGGCAAAAAGGTCTACCGCAGACAGTAATATTGCACTTATGCGACTTTTATCCGGTCTTGCAATATTCGCGGCTATCATAGTTGATACAGTGCTTGTATTCTCTGAAATTCAGGATGCAGAGACCGGTGATTTTATTCTGTCTGGTCTGAAAAACGTTGATTGGATATCATTCTCTGTTGTTACCGCAGTTTGCTTAGGTGCGGCGATAATTCTCAGAGTGGTTGATAAAAAACAGGAAAACAAGTAAAAAAATAACCGCTACCCTATATCGGGTAGCGGTTATTTTATTCAGCGGCCTCGGTGGTGCGTCTTTTAGACTTGGGCCTTCTTCTCTTTGTGGTCTTGCGGCGGATATTCGCCTTCTCAAGTCCCTCTCGGTATTCGGCAAGGGCTGCCTCATCCGCCTGGCGAATGGTGCGTCTGGCACGCCAGGTCTCGTTAAAGTTCCTATGTAGCTTCAGCGACAGGAGCATATCGCCGTGCTTTCTACATACGAAATGCATAGTATATCTCTGCCCCTTGGAGTGCAGGAGCTTATCCTCCTCACGCATCTCCTTTTTGCAAAGGGGACAGACAGGCTTTTTCACATTATCATCCTCCAGCATCTCGCTAATGGTAACGTAGCCGTCACCGCCAGCATCGGCATCGCCGATAACGCTGTCCTCCAGGAATTCGCCGTGGATGTCGTGATATGTCTTTACCCCATCGGGAACGTTAAGCTCTCTGGCGACAAGGGCGGTAAAATACGCATCGTTAAGCGCGTCGTGAGCGGGCAGGTGCTGCTCCAGCCCGAAGTAGTCCATGGCATATTCCAGCGAGCGCTGCTTCGCAGAATCGTCGGTCTGGCGGTTAAAAATAACCTGCAGGTCATAGACCTTGTCAAGCCAGGTGGACGGAATATCGTGAACGTTAAAGTTCTCCTTCAGCATAGGAATGTCGTCAGGGCCCCAGGTGAGGAAGCAAAAGTCCTTGCCGCACCACTTTTTAAATCTCTCGGCAGCGACAGGAAGGGGCGTGCCCATATCCATCTGCTCTTGGGTGATGCCGGTGAGCTCGCTGACGTGGCGGTGAAGCTTCTTAAAATACTGCGGCTTGATAATGATCTGATAAGAGCCACAGATATTCATCTTGCTGTCCATCTTAACCGCGCCGATCTGAATTACCTCGCCTCGCAGACGGCAGGCAAGCCTCTTCTGCACCGCAAGCGCCTTCTGAGCATAGGCCTGATTCCACTCTAAATCAAGTGTTATATAGTACATCAAAAGTTCCTTTGTTTGAATTTTTCCATATATATGCAGTATAATTATAGCACCAATACAGACGAATGTCAATATTGAAAAAGCAAATAACGCAAAAGAAAACGGCTCCGAAGAGCCGTTTTCTTAATAAAAACTACTTGAGGGCGTTAATTGCCTTTTGCGCCTCAACAAGCGCGTAGTCAAGGTTAGTCATAACGGGAATAAGCTGTACTCTCGTAACATTGGAATTTGCCACTGGATTACCGTTGGCATCAAGGGTGAAGTAACGGCTGGCGGCGCTATAAGCCTCCTCTACGATAGTAATACCCGTACCTGCATAGGTAAGGTCGTCTATCATAGCCTTGCCTTCATTAAGAAGCTTCTGGAATGTCTTTATGGTATTCTGATCAACAACTCTGGTAAGATCCTTAATAGTAGTACCTTGAGTTACGTTATACGAATAACCGGTTACGGGAGTATATGTTGCTCTATCAGCCACCCAGTTGTCTGTTACGAAGGAGCCTGTGCCTCCGCTTTCGCCCTTATAGCCTACTATAGGAGCTTTGCCCACATACGTATCGCCTACTTTATACCAGTCGCTGATTATATTGCCATTTTCATCCCTGTCACAGGTGAATACCGTAACATAAACAGGAGCCTGTCCATTAGCCTTGGTAAGCGGGTCGGTTGTAAGATAAAGGGTCATCTCACATCCACTGTACGTGGTAGGTGTAGAGGAATTGTTGTATTTTATGGTGTACGAGTCACCTGTGTTAGGATTGTTATCAAGGTTTTCGTGCTTAATAAGAACCGTCGCAGGTGTAACTACACCGTTAATAACCATGTTAAGCTGACCGGCAAAGAGCGTTTCTACCGTCATAGAGTCGGCGTCTACCGCGTCGCTAACGTTACCAATATAGTTGGACGTCCATTCCTGTGATCCGTCAAACTTATCATCAAGCTTGTTTACAAGCTCGTCGTAGGTCGTCTTGGTATTCAGAATATTAAGGAACTTATCATGCACAGCGTCTATCGCCGCCGCCTGTGATTCTACATTAATACCAAACTGAAAGTTTAAAAGATTCTTATAATCATTTCTTGCAGGGAAGGTATTTCTGTCCGATCCAAGCGTATAGGTAACGGTAAACTGAAGCTCCTCATTGGGTGCAACGATTCTTCCGTTCGGAAATGAAACAACAACACCGATGTTTCTATTTCCATTAGACGTACTTACCAGATTATTATTATACCCCGAAAGGTTGCTCTGATAATACAATCCTCTGTACGCATACTCATACTTCGTATTATTATAAACAGTAACCGTATACGTTACACTTCCGGCAGTTCTGTCAGACGACTTGCTTAATGTAGTATCAATGGTTGTAGAGTATCCTATGTAACCATAAGTAGCCTTATCAAGACCGGACGGTTTTTTGGATTCCGTAATATCTACAATGAAAAGTCCGGAGGGAATATCCACCTTTACCTTTCCCGTAATAGTGAGATTATCGGTCAGCGCCGCAAAGCCAACAGTCATAAACAAAAACATAAAGGAGAGGGCGACTGATACCAAAATGTTAACTCTTCTTGTCATAATCGCACTCTCCTCTCGTTAATTTTTACTTATTCTTGAGTTTCCTCATTAGAGTTTTCTGCATTTTCTTCTGCAGATACAGCCTCGGTCACGTCCTCGGAGACCTCCTGAATCTCGTCTACGGGCGCCTCGATAGGCTCTACGGGAGCATCCACGGGCTGCTCTACAGGAATATCCTTAGGCTCGTCCACAGGTGCATCCTCGGTTATGTGGGTAGGCATTATCAACGACTCGGCATGAGTTCTGATAACACCGATAATCTTCTTTAATACATGGGGATGAGTATCCGGGTCGATCACGTGGTTAGCATGGGCAACCGCCGCCTTACGGATAACCTCCCTATCTCTTGCCGCGTCTCTGGTAGGAACAAGGACCATCTCGCCCTCGACAAGAGTCTCGCCATTAGGATCATAGCGATAAACCTTATTATTCTTTCTTCTCTCGGGCCAAACTACGCCAACGACCTCAACGCCGGGCTTTTCCTCGGTACCCTCGTAGTCAACGTCGTCATCCTGTACGAAGTCGATCTCGGAAAGGATAACGTCGGGAGTCGCCATAGCCTCGTTAAGATCATCCATATTAACGGTCTCGTCGATTATGATAGCATCCTCGTCCTCATACTCATATACGGTGCCGTGATGCTCTTCCACGGGAGTGGAATAGATCTCATCATAATTATCAACCTTGATCTCAAAGGTGTAGAGAAGCTTGGTATGTGTGGGGATAAGGAACTGTGTCATAGTTTCATCCTTGTTTTCCCACATCAGCACGGGAGACTGAAGGGTATCTCTGATACCGAGCATTTCCACAAAGCTCTTGATAGGTACGATCTGATAGCCCTCGGTATCAAACTCACCGTCTATCTGCTGAATGAAGGAACGGTAGGAGCTAAGAAGCTTCTTAACCTTGTTTGCATAGTTAACGTCATGGTTCTTGGTGATAAGCACGAAGACTGCGAGGTAGCATCCGAGAAGGAATGCAATAATAACAGCAATTATGCTTATAACAAGGAACAGCGTCTGGTTAATAGTACCCTTGCATGCAAGCACCTTACTCTCACCCTCGGGCACGCTGGAGGTGGTGAACATACTGAAGCTTTCCTGCTGGAGAGGAATGTTCAGCGAGATTGAGTAGGAATTTTCATTACTGCTCTCAAACTCGTCACAGTTACTAAGCATATTTACGTTAAGCGTAACGAGTATGTAAGACGATACACTCTTAAGATCATAAGTGCTTATAAACTGATGTGCCAGAGTATTATAAGCGTCATAATCAATATTAACTACCTCGCCTATACTTACACCGCTGGTGCCGGTAGCACTACCGGTCTTTTCGGCAACAACCTCCTCGATGGGAGAGAAAATATAGCTGCCGGTGGATTTGTCGGCAATTATAAGGGTAGAAGTAACGCCGTATGTATAATCAAATCCAACGTTGGAGGTGTCCATATTAAGTTTGTAATTAAAGTTTGCAGACACGGTGTCGGTCAAGGAGGTAACGTAAGACATACCCGGGCCGATCCAATCCTCCGTAAAGTAACCGTTCTCCTTATACTTAACCTTATAGTTCACGCTTCCGGACTCGGTATATTCAATGTAATAGGTTCTGTTCATTCTATCGTAGATCAAGAACGAGGCAAGAGCTATTACTAAGACCACGGCAATTGCCACGGCCTGAATAAAAATCCATTTCTGTCGGTTACGCTTATAATCTTGTCGTCTTTTAATTTCGGCTTCAGACACAGCTTTCTCCTTCCTAACGAGCAAACAGACTTCTTAACCAAATGGTGGGATAACCAAGGAACGGCAGCTTCGTATTTACTATTCCGATTATGCTGGAATCATAGATAAAGCCGGTGTCCATATCCTCGTTGGCATCACCCTTGGTATAATATCTTGTTTGTCCATTAATAACTTGTATATCCACGGCGCGGTGAACTATCGCCCTGCCGTTTTGTTCAAAAACAATAACCTGACCCTCAATTATGGTCTGGTCCTTATATCGCTCGTAAATGGCTATATCGCCCTTATTGAGCTCGCCCGTCATAGACTCAGTAGCTATAACGTACGATCCGTAATAAAACTGATTTGAGACGAGGGCAACTGTGAATATCATTATCAACAGCACTACCACCGTCAGTATTTTAGATGCCACCCTTGCGGCGGCGCTTGTATTCTGTAACGCATAGTGCCTCTTCTTCTCATACAAAGAGTCAATAAAGAGGTAAATTCCAATAGGAAGTAAAACGTTGAAAAGTCCAAGCATGGACTTTGATATTGCCGAGCCATAGGGAATCAGGTAGAACACCCACACCGTCAACGCCCGGTATACTATATTAGGTACGAAGCCGTACCTTACGGTTAAATAATTGAATAAAAGATTGTTGAGGATGCCGGGGAAAAGAGCAAGACCCACAACGTCCATAAATCTACCGAATGAGGACATCTCGGCAATGTTACCATAGATAATTACGTCCGCCAGAAGGCATATAAAGTATGCGCAAAGCGCAGAATACTTCATTTTTTGTATACACAAAACGTATCTTATCAGCTCGGTAGCCGCTATTATGATAGCAATGGGCAGAGTAAGTCGGAAAATGATACTCGACTTTAATCCATATCCCGTGTTTGTTAATCCAAAATAGGCAGCCGAAACGTAGTAGAAGGTAAAGTACAGTACTCCAATCGCCGCCATAATTATCAATACCTCTTTAGAGTGTATTGAAGGCGCAAGCCTTTTCTTAATAATCAGGAAGGCGATTATTGCAGCGGGAAGCAGAAAAACAGATGCAAAAATTCTTCCGCTTCCCAGCGGGGTAAATAAAGAGACTACGAGGGCGAGCATAGTAGATAAGGAAACGATATACACTTTTCTCTTGTCAATATCCATATTCGCCCTCCTTGTCATCTTTATTTTTAAAAATTAGAACTCGAAATTACTCTACGCCTTCGATGGAAGTAGCAGTAAGCTCAATTCCGAAGGTAGCACTGGTAGCAGTGGTAACAGGCTCCTTAACCGAAACGGTTACTACAACAGTGATAGACTCACCGGACTCAATGGTCTGACCCTGGGGGTAAGCATAGCTAACAGTGAACTTATCAGTGTTAGAGTTGCTGGGGTTAGCTGCACCGGAAAGCTTATTAGCAGCAACGGTAATTGCAACATCAACATTACTCTCGTTGGTAATGGTGAAGGTGAATACAGACTGCTCGCCTACGATAGCAAGCTTGTTAGCGGTGAAGGTAGCGTCGTCAGCGGTATAGCTTGCAACGTCTGCCTGTGAACCGGTACCGGTAGTGCTGGTAGCCTCAGCTGCTGTGAACTTAACAGCCTCGTCGAAGGTGTTCTCAACAGTGCCCATATCGATGTGAGCGTTACCGATAATGGTAAGCACGTCGGATACTGCTGCAAAACCTACGCTAAGAAGGAGCATTACGGTAATAAGGAATGCTACTACTACTGCTTTTCTGTTTCTCATTGTCATTTGTGTTTTTTCCTTTCTAATTTTTTTGTTTTTTTATCTCAAAAAGCTTTCGCCTTAAAGATACCGAGCATACGGTGTTTGGTATGATGTATACGAAGTGTCATCATACCAAAAGGGATATTCCTTTTGATTTTATTTTAAATTGAGTTAAGGTTTTATGCTTATATTATACATATCGCCTACTCTATTGTCAAGGCTTTTTGGTGATTTATTTTTACATTCTATTTTTTGTTTACCTTGTATTGTAAAAAAAGAAAAGCAGCCCCACATTGAATTCTGTAGGACTGCTTTCGATATTTTGAGGAATTAGCCGTGAATTTTAGGATTGCTTTTCTGGAACTCCTTCATAAACTTAACAAGGCGCTCCACGCCCTCGTAGGGCATGGAATTGTAAATAGACGCGCACATTCCGCCAACGCTGGGATGTCCGCCGAGATTTATAAGACCGGCCTCTGCCGCCTCCTTCACAAACTTTCTGTCAAGGTCGCCGTCGCCTGTATAAAAGGCGATGTTCATCATGCTTCGACACTTCTTGTCAATGGGAGAGGTGTAATAGGACTGTCCCTGACCGTCAAGATAATCGTACAGCAGACTGGCCTTCTTCTCATTACGGCGCTTCATCTCATCAAGGCCGCCGATAGAAAGTATCCACTCAAGCACCAGCTTGGCAATATAAACAGACCAGATAGAGCAGCCGTCGTATTCGAGCTCACCCTCGCTGGCAATTCGGTAATCAAGGGCGGAGGGTGTATCCTTTCTGGCATTACCCACAAGATCGTTACGAACGATAACCACGGTTATACCCGCAGGGGCAATGTTAATCTCTGTACCTGCATAAATAAGGCCGAACTTGGTTACGTCAATGGGCTCGGAGCAGATGCAGGAGGTCATGTCGGCAACCAGCGGAATGTTACCCGTATCGGGAATCTCGTTAAACTTAGTACCGTAAACCGGGTTGTTATAGCAAATATGAATATAGTCGGCATCGGGACGGAAATCGGCCCTCTTCATATCCGGAAGGGTGGAATAGGGGGGAGATGCTCCACCCGAGGAGGCGGCGATAACGATGTCACCGTATTTCTTAGCCTCAGCGCAGGCCTTCTTTGAGATCTGGCCCGAAACGATATAGTCGGCACACTGATGAGAGGAAAGCAGGTTCATAGGCACGGCCGAGAACTGGCTGGATGATCCGCCGGGCATAAACAGCACCTTGTAGCTGGCGGAAATATTCATCAGGCGGCGCAGAGCCTCCTCAGCAGAGGAGAGAATTTTTTTAAACTCGGGAGAATCGGGAGTAAGCTCCATTACCGACATACCCGTATCACCGTAGCTGAGCATTTCTGCCTGGGCACGCTCGATTACCTCAATGGGCAGAGTCGACTGTCCAGAAGCGAAATTATATATATTATCTCTGTTCATTTTACACTTGATTACCAAAATCGGTAATTCCTTTCATAATAACATTATACTACCGTACACCTATTTTGTCAAGTGTGCTCTATATAAGCGAGAGCAGCAGCGATTTCATTTCGCTGTGATTCTTAACGGTATAGGTAGGATCAGGAAGGTCAAGCTCCGGATAAATGCCCGACTGCTCGGTATGGATATAAAGACTTCGCATGCCCGCATTTGCTGCACCGAGAATATCGTCACGCAGGTCGTTGCCTATATACATAGAATTTTCCGCATTAATACCGAATTTTTGAAACGCGGCTGCAAAGGCATCTACACAGGGCTTCTTAACCCCGATATCCGAGGAGATAACTATACCGTCAAAGAGGTCGTACAGACCCGTGCTTTTCAGCTCATCTACAGTAAAGCAGCTCTGCGCATTAGAGAGAAGATAAACGCCTGCCCCATTTCGCTTAAGCTCACGAAGCATGTCCTCCACTCCATCAAAGCAGGCAAGGCGCTCCATAGACATTCTGCGGAACTCGCTGGCCAGTGAAGGAGCAACAGAGATATCTACATCACGGCTCTCCAACATTTTCTCAAACACACAAAGAAGATTGAGCTCGTGATAACCGCCCCTGTGCATTTCTCTGCAGAGAGTAAGATACTCCTCCTTTACCTTATCTCCATTCTCCTCGCCGTCACCAAGCAGCAGGGCGATCCCCTCCCACAGCTCCTCGCGGCTCTCATCAGTCCATATATCAATTAACGTACCGTAAAGGTCAAAAACAAAGTTCATATTTTTCTCCTTAAGAATTAATATTGACATTTTAACATTTTCCGAAAGAAAAGTCAATAGATAATAAAATCGCAAACAAAAAATCGTTGAGCCTATCAATGTATAAACGCACGCAAAACGTCATAGAAAACGACCATTTTGACAATTATCGTTTACTTTTTAGTGTTGTTTCATTTCTATAATACAGAACCGGGCAAAGCAAAGATATTTGATTTTATGGACACTCTTTTTACACCGCAGACGATAACTTGTGGACATTACTTTTGCTCGACCGCATACCTTGTGTACAACATTACCAAAATCCTCTATGTTATTTTGTGCAATATATTTTTAATCAATTTTATTTATATTATTGAATTAAGTACTTAGATGTGTTATAATAGATTACTAGATATTTATTTTAATTAAAAGTATATAGAAAAACAAAGGAGGAGCATGAAGAATGAAGTTTTTATTAAACGGATTACTTATCTGCTTAATTGCGATCTTACTGATCGCACCGATCGGACTTGGAGCCTGGCTGGGACTTACCAACTCTGACCAGGACAACGTTGGCAATTCTGCCACCGGTGAGCCTACCGATCCCAATCTTACACTGTCGGATAGCGAGGTTACCTTTAACATTGGTGCAACCAAGACTATCTCTGCTACTACCGACACCGAATCAAATTCCTACATATTCCAGTGGAACACCAGTGACAAGAGCATTGTTACGGTGAAAAAGGGTGACACCCAGTCTGTATGCGAGCTTACAGCAATAGGCGAGGGTACCGCCACCGTAACCGTAAACGTCATTGACGTATCCAAGTTCAAGATTATCGACAGCGTAAGCTGCGAGGTGACTGTAATCGACAGCTCGATTAAGTTCTCGGTAAGCGAGGTTATTATTTCGCTTGACGAAGGCAACAGCGCCAGCGTAAGCGCTACTGCACCCGACGGTGGAGTGATTGCGTGGGGAAGCTTGGACGAGTCTGTTGCGACCGTTGATGCTAACGGTGTTATTACCGCCCACAAGGTAGGTCAGGTTTACATCATTGCTCGCAGCGGCAACGTAGAGGGCAAGCTGCTGGTTAAGATCTACAACAGCCTGTTCACCCTTGAGGACACCAAGCAGATTGGCGTGGGCGCATCCGAAAGCATCCAGGTTAACGGCACTCTCAGCGAGGGCGCAATTTGGACCACCGGCGACGAAAGAATCGCAACCGTTGACCAGAACGGTGTTGTTACCGGCGTTAAGGCTGGTATGACCACCGTTAAGGTAAGTTCAGTAACTGACGATCTCACAGCAAGCTGTGTAGTTATCGTTAAGGGAAGCGGTGCCGAGGCATTTGAGCTTGTCTCCGGTAAGAAGGCTGAAGCGGCGGCTGATCCCAAAAACTGGTATTTCCTCTGCGAGTCCAACAGCGTTACCATAGGATCTATTCCTACTATGGACAACGGCCTTATCAGCCTTGACATTACAAACGTAGGTACAAGCGGAGCTAACTTCTTCTACCTCAGATATCAAACTGACGAAGTAGGCGACGTTATTTATAAGCACACCCTCTACATTTACTCCGAGGTAGACAATGCGCTGATCCAGCTTAACGGCAAGGACAACTATCTCTCTGCCGGTCTTAACCGCATTGAAATTGAGTACACATCCTCTGTTCCCAAGGCAAATGATCCCTATCAGATCAAGTTCAAGAGCGCAGGCAAGTTCTTTGTTCTTCCCATATTCGAGGAAATCAGCAGAATTGAGAAGATGGTTCTCTCCGAGAGCAGCTATATTTTGAACACCGGTATGAACAATACTGTTACCCTTACCGCAACGGTTCCCGGTCAGGATAATCCCGAGATTGAGTGGGTATCCTCCAACGAGAGCGTTTGTACCATAGTAAACGGTGTTGTTACCGCAGTTGGCGAGGGTAGCTCTATGATCACCGCAACCTGTGGCAACCTCTCTGCTACATGCCTTATTACAGTCGAGGGCGAGACACCCATTGAGGGTGAGGAGCTTACCTCAGGAAACAAATCTGCAACTCTGGCAGATCCCGGCAACTGGTTCTACCTTGCCGACGGTAAGTCCAAGGTTCTCAGCACTCCCATCATGGACGAGGACGGCAACATCCATATGTCCGTAACCAACATTGATACAGCAAACAAGAAGTACGTTTACTTAAGATACCAGCCCGAAAGCGCAGGCGCGAAGTACAAGGTGACCATTAGCGTTGATTTTGCAGGCGCAGACGGCTCTGTAATCGATATCAACGGCGGAGATGCCGGTGTGGTTTCCATGACACTTAAAAACGGCACTAATACCTTCGAGTTTGAGTTTACAAGCGATACCAAGAATCCTCTGCAGCTGAAGTTCTACGCTATCGGCGGCTATGTTGTAAACGCAACTCTGACCGAAATATAAATGGTGATAAATGATGAAGATATTTAATTTTGAATTCGTTAAGCGCATCGGATTTTATATATCCCTTGCCTCGGTGGTGACACTTATTGCCGCCGCACTGAGCTACGCAGCAGGATTTACCGGCGTATTGCTCGAATATTATGCTTCAAACGTTATGACAATTGCCCTTATCGGCATTGCAGCGTTCTTCCTTATGCTTATAATAGATATTACCTCAAATCTTGCCCCCCTGGCGCTTTGGGTAGTGTCCTTCGTAAGCCTTCTGGCTTATGTTTCCAACATCTATATGTACTTCACCGGTATCTTCTATAACGGTATCAGCGCAGAAGCATTCAAGCTTATTGACCCCGCCGTTATGACAAGCACCGTCCTGTTCATCATTTCCTTTATCGCAGGAAATGTTGCGATGTACTTCAACCATTCTACTGACGAGGAGGTTTAAAGAGATGAAAAAATTAAACCTTATCAGTAAAATATTCCTCAACATCTTCGTTATTATCTACGGTGTAACCGCAGTAGGTAGTGAGATTGCGCTTGCTAACGCAGGCGCTATCACCGCCTTCCTCGGTCAGTCCACTCAGCAGATCATCAACGACGGCGAGAGCGAGGCTATTATCAGAAACTTCTCTGATTACACCAGCATCAAGGAGCTGCAGGCAGATGCCAACCGTGTAACTTCCAAGGTTACCGAGGAGGGCGCAGTTCTCCTTAAGAACGACAACAATGCACTTCCCCTCTCCGGTGGAGCGAAGGTTAACCTTTACAGCTCCAGCTCTGTTAACTACATCTACTCCGGCGGCGGTTCATCCTTTGCAAAGAAGGCTGATTTCATTACTCTGAAAGAAGGTCTTGAGAAGGCATCACTTCAGGTAAACGGCGACCTGTGGAACTGGTACGGCGAGAACACCTCCTACTTCGGTGACCACACCAGTAACACCAGCTCGGACAAGGCGACATATACCATCAAGGATGCTAAGTGGGCAGACATTACCACCGACGCCAAGAACAACGAGGCAGAGGCAGCTATCTTCGTGCTTTCAAGATACGGCACAGAGGCTACCGACCTTAAGTTCACCGGCGGATCGGCTACCGATTACAGCCACGGCAACTACCTTGAGCTTTCCCCCACCGAGATCGACGTGCTTACCAACCTTAAGGCTCTTAAGGATAGCGGTAAGATCTCTAAGATTATCGTTTTGCTCAACTCTGTAAACCAGGTTGAGTGTGATTACATCAATGATCCCGCATACGGTATCGACGCAGTGCTCTGGGTTGGTATCGGCGGCACCTCCGGCACCGAGGGCATCGGAAAGATTCTTTCCGGCGAAGTTTCTCCCTCCGGTAAGCTTACCGACACCTACTGGACCAGCCACCACTACAACCCTGTTTACTCAAACTTTGGCTCCTACGACAACAGTGGCGAGGTGCTCAGCACCGCAAACGGCGGTAAGTCTAACAGATACGTAGTATATCAGGAAGGTATTTACAACGGATACCGCTATACCGAGACCAGATACGAGGATATCGTGCTTGGTAACGCGGGCGCAGGTGATTTCAACTACGGCGACGTTGTATTCTATCCCTTCGGCTACGGCCTTTCTTACACCAGCTTCAAGTACTCCGACTTCAAGGTTAGTGTTAACGAAAAGAACGACACCTACGAGGTAAGCGTTACAGTTACCAACGACGGCAGCGTTGCAGGCAAGGAGAGCGTTCAAATCTACCTTCAGCAACCCTATATCAAGGGCGGTGTTGAGAAGGCGGCTGTTGAGCTTGTTGGCTACGCAAAGACTGCTCTGCTCCAGCCCGGCGCATCCGAGACACTTACCGTTGAGGTAGACGGCAGATGGTTCGCATCCTACGATGCATACGGCGCAAAGACATACGTTCTTGACGCAGGCAACTACTATCTCACCGCAGCTACCGACGCACACAATGCTATTAACAATATTCTTGCTGCCAAGGCGGCAAACGGTGAGTCGGTTAACACCGACAAGATGGTTGGAAAGGGCGATACCTCTATGGTATGGTCTGTACACAAGGATGAGGACAAGACCACCTACTCTGTAAGTAAGGTTACCGGCAATCCCATCACCAACCAGTTTGACAACGCAGATCTAAACCTTTACACTGCGGCAAACGGCGCAAATTCCGTAACATACGTCTCCAGAAGCAACTGGGAGGACACAGTTAAGCTCGGCATGAACGAGAATCACGCTCTGCTTAACAACCAGGTTATCGTAACCGTTACCCCTGAGATGGTAGAGGACGGAAAGAAGGGCTCGGCGAAGATCCAGCCTGATGACGTTGCATATCCCACCTACGGTGCAGACAACGGACTTACTCTTGCATCTCTTATCACCATCGTAGACGGCGTTCCCCAGCTCGTTGATTTCAACGACGAAAGATGGGATTCGCTTCTCGACCAGCTTACCTGGGAGGACACCGTAATGCTCCTCTCTAACGGTTTGAGAAAGACCTTTGGTGTTGACTCGGTTGGTAAGCCTACCACCATCGACGGCAACGGTGCTCTCGGCCCTGTAGGCGGTACCAATTACGCATACAGCGACAACGAAAACACAGCAACCAACAGATTCGCATTCCTTTACGGCGATCCCGATATGGATTCCTCTCCCATCTCCTACCCCTGCGCAGCGCTTATCGCCGCTACTATGAACGATGAGCTTGCATACGAACTGGGTAAGGTAATCGGCGAGGACTGTCTGTGGGCAGGCTACTCGGGTATTTACGGCCTTGGCTGTAACATCCACAGAGGTAGCTATAACGGACGTGCGTTCGAGTATTACAGTGAGGATCCCATTCTCTCCGGCTACATCACCGCAAATCAGGTTGCGGGCGTTCGCTCTGAGGGCGTGTACGTTTATATGAAGCACGCTATCCTTAACGAGCAGGAAAAGAACCGTGAGGGTGTTAACACCTGGGCTAACGAACAGACTATCAGACAGATCTACGCAAGACCCTTCCAGATCGCAATCGAGGAGGGCGGCGCTGAGAACCTTATGACCGGCTTCAACAGAATCGGTGTACAGTGGACCAGCCAGCACGGCTTTATCAACAACGTATTCAGAGATGAGTTCGGCATGATGGGCTTTGCAGTTTCGGACTACTGGCAGAACGGCTACATGGATCTCGTCGGCAGCATTCTCGGCGGCTGTGCACTTCCCGACGGTGACACTGCTAATAGCGCTGAAAACTCAGCGCTCTACAAGTACAGCGAGGGCTACGGCAATCTTGCATGGGCAATGAGAGAAGAGGCACACAGAATCCTCTACGTCGTAGTTAACTCTGTTGCTATGAACGGATACAGCGCATCTACCAGATTCGTTACTATCACCCCCACCTGGATTAACCTCCTTAACGGAGCGAAGATGGGTGTTACCGTTTCCTTCTACATGTCCGTAGCATTCTTTGCCATCACCACCGTGATCTATGAGATCAAGAAAAGAAGAGCGTGAGGATGACGATGGTATTTAACAGCAAGTTATTTAGATTTATTGCACTCTGCCTTTGCATCTGCATTGCTATGAGTGTTATGGCATCCTGCCACCTGATTGGTGGCAACGAAAATCCTCCGGAGGGAACTCCGGGGGATGGCCAGACCCCGACAACTCCCCCTACCCCCGATAAGAACGAGGATAAAAAGGAGGAGGAAAAGGAAGAAGAGATCGTTTACAGCGACAAGGGCATTTTCTTCTCCTCTCTTGCAGAGGACGGTGGCGACGGCAGTCTTGAGAAGCCTTACAATTCCATTGAAAATCTTTCCTCTCTGGAAATTACAGCAGGAACACATCTCTACATTGAGAGAGGAAGTAAATTCCTCGGCTCTCTCGCTCTCTACAACCTTCACGGCAGCGAGAGCGAGCCTATCGTTGTAACAGCATACGGTAAGGGCGACGCTCCCGTTATCGACGGCAATGACCTTCAGGGCAGCGGCGTGCTTCGCATCGCAAACTGCAGCAACATAGTTGTTGAGAATCTGGAGATTACCGACTCTGCCACCGCAGAGGGCGATCGTAGAGGCGTGCTTATCACCTGTGACAACAACAAGGGCACAGAAGAAGTTATAACCTATAAGAATATTAAGCTCAACAACCTTTATATCCATGACATAATCGGCTTCCGTGATGCAGAAAACAGTGGTATGGCCATGTGGTCGAAGATCACAGGAGGTATTCACGTATGGTCAAACGACGGCTTTGGCAGAGTAGACGGTCTTGAAATTACAGGCTGTCAGATCACAGAGGTATCGAACGTTGGTATCGCAACCTGGTACAAGGTTGTTCAAAAGGATGACGGTAATGTTTCTGTATCAAACAAGAATCCCTATACCGAACAATTTAAGGATTACGCGCATCATAACGTGCATATTGACGGCAATGAGATTAACCATATCGGCAAGAATGCTATTTTCGCCCGTAGTCTTTATGGCGGAATTATTGAGCACAACGTTATTCATGATACCGCAAAGTACTGCGTATCCGGCAACACTATCGTAACCTCCCGAGTTGATGGCACTGTTATTCAGTATAACGAAGGCTATCGCAATTTGGCGAAGGCAAGAGAGAGCGACGGTAAGTTTCAGGACGGCTGTATGCTTGATGCCGACCTTGCAAGCAAGGATACCATCTGGCAGTACAACTATTCCCACGATAACTCCTTTGGTCTTTTTATCAACTGTACCTATAATGATGAAAGCTATCAGGACAGCGCGATCGTAAGATACAACCTCTCCGTCAACGACAAGGGTAACAAAGGTATTATCTACATCAACTATGTATCTGCCGGCATCTATGTGTACAACAACACTATTGTTACCGGAACCGACACAAAATGCATTATTCAGTCTAACGACAACAGAACATCCTACTTCTACAACAACATTATCTACAACCGTTCTGCTACAGCAACCTTTGAGGTTAGCAAAAAGAGCGGGGTGGTGGCAGAAAGCAACCTTATCTACAACGAATACGGCAGCTCTATCATCGGCGCAGAATACTTTAAGTCTATTAACGCAGGCGGCATGTACGATGTTGATCCTATGTTCGTTGGTTATCTGCAGGAGGACAGTATTCTCGGTATTAACAACCAGAATACCTATATACTGGATCCCAACTCCCCTGCCCTTGGCGTCGGCAAAAAGCTTGAGACTGTTCCCGACTTCTTTGGCAATGAGTGGAAGAAATCCTTAGGATTCTACTGCGGAAAATAACCCATAGCCCAAGAGGCGCTAAAGTTGTTATTTAATTTTTATAATAAAAGGAGAAAAACGATGAAACTGTTTGCATTAATTTTGTTCATCACTCTGACAGTATTTGCTGTGGGTGGTGGAATCCTGTTCGGTGTAATCCCCACCGGACATCATCACGAGTACGGCGAATGGCAGACAAGAACTCCTGCCACCTGCACAGAATCGGGACTCGAGTTCAGATCCTGTGAGTGCGGCGAGGCAGAGGAAAACCGCCTGATTCCCGCTACCGGACACAGCTATGCAGAGTACACTGTACTTCCTACCTGTACCGAGAAAGGTTATACCACCTACACCTGTAACTGCGGTCACAGCTACGTTGGTAACGAAACCGAAACCACCGGCCACAAGTATGAGACAGTTGTTACCAATCCCACATGTACCGAGAACGGTTACACAACCCTCACCTGCTCCTGCGGTGATACTCAGACAGGCATTGAGATTGCGGCTACCGGCCACGATTATGAGGAGGTAGTTACCGAGCCCACCTGTACCGAGGGTGGCTATACCACATACACCTGTCATTGCGGTGACAGCTATACCGGCAACGAGACCGGCAATCTCGGTCACATCTATACCGAGGTTGTAGACGAGAAGTATCTTGCAACCAACAACTGCGGTGAGAAGGCTACTTATTACAAGTCCTGCCATTGTGGCGAAAAGAGCGAAGAGACCTTTGAGTACGGCGACATTCTTGAGCACCAGTACGAGGCAGTAGTTACTGCTCCCACCTGTACCGACGACGGTTATACCACATATACCTGTAATTGCGGTCACAGCTATGTTGGCAACGAGGTTGCCTCCAGCGGCCATAACATAGTGGACATGAAGGATGATACTCACCACTGGACCGCATGCGCTAACAACTGCGGTACCGAGAGCGAAAAAATCGCTCATAGTGCAAATTCCATTAGCGCTACCTTTGGCGGCACCGCAATGGAGGGTATTACCGTTAAGGCTGAGGACCTCACTGTTACCGCTACCTGTGAGTGCGGCAAGGAATTTGCCGTTACCGAGGGTATCACCATTGAGAACGGCACTCTTGCTCTTGGCGAAAACACCGTTACCGTTAAGGTTGGCGATGTTTCTCTCGCGCTTAACATTAATGCAGCTCCCTTCAACGTTACCGTAAACGGCACTATCGTTGACGATACATACGTTAATTCGGGTACATCAACAAACACAAACAACTATGCTGATAGAACCGAGCTTTATATCTACAATACAGGCGCATATAGAGTTCTTTTCAGATTTAACTTCTCCGACGTACTTAATAGCCAGTATTACACCGAATTTGGCAATGAAGCAATCGTGAAGTTCACCTTTACCGTAACCAACGGTGTTGACTTAACAGGACTTCCCATTACATTCAAGTCTTATCTTACAAGCGATATCAGATCCTCTGCTGATTTCTCCATGCTTACTTGGAAAAATTACAGCTCTGAATACACTCTTGGTTGGGGAAGCGAAACAGATAGCAACAATACCGTTTCTCTTCTTTCCAAGGAAACCGTAGGCAACAGAGCAACTTACGCTGACGGAAAGCTCGTTATTACCGTTACTCTCAGAGAGCTTGAAGGCTGTATCGACGAAAACGGCAATGCAATTTTCGTCATGCTTACTAATCAGAGCAGTGTGAAGCCTTTTGTTGCTTCTATGGAAAACGAAACGTATGACGCTCCTGCTGTTCAGGTTGTATTCAGCAATGATCACGCTCACGCATATATCGAGCAGGTTGTAGAGGAGAAGTTCCTTGCATCTGCAAATTGTGAAAAGAAGGCTACATATTATTATTCCTGCTCTTGCGGCGAGGCTTCTACCGATACATTTGCGTACGGTGAGGTTATCGAGCACAGCTATGGCCAGTGGATCGAGACCCAGGCACCCACATGTACCGATGCAGCTGTTGAGACCCATACCTGTGATAAGTGCGGTAAGTCCGAGACTCAGGTGGGCAGAGATGCTATCGGTCACGAAATGATTACCGTGTTTGATGAGACCAATCACTGGACCGTATGTAAGAACAGCTGTGGCACAGCTACCGAGCCTGCGGCACACTTTGGCGGTGAGGCTACCGAGACCGAAAAGGCTATCTGCGAGGGTTGTGGTCAGCCATACGGTGGTCTTGCATCCCACGTTCACTCCTTCAGCGAATGGGAAACCCACTCCCCCGCAGGATGCGAGCATGACGAGGTTCTTATCCATTACTGTGATTGCGGCGTATCCGAAACAAGCAAAGGCGTAGCTGCATTTGGTCACGATATCCAGACCAAGTACGACGAAAACAACCACTGGACCGAGTGTGTACACAACTGCGGTCTCTCTACCGATCCCGTAGCTCACTTTGGCGGCGAAGCTACCGAGAGCGAGAAGGCTGTTTGTGAAGGCTGTGGTCAGTCCTACGGTGAGTTTAAGCCTGCTGAAAAGAAAGAATATACCATTAATGGTACAATTGTAGAAGACACATATGTTAATACTTCTACAAGCTATAGAGATTCAACCTATAGTGACAAAAACTTCGTAGCTACATTCAAGGATAGTGCCAGAGCATATTTCAAATTTGATTTTAGCAATATTATAAACAGCGAAGATTTTGATGAAAACGATCCTAATGCTAAAATTCAGTTTGTTTTTGCAGCTTGTAAGAATCCTAATAATAGTTATAAGTATATCCCATTTGATGATACAATAGGTGTTACTTTCGCAGGCTTTGCTCCTGGCGATGGAACCACAGGTGTAAACTTTAACACCTTGTCATACAATTCCATAGGCGAATTGCATTGGACAAACGGAACCGGTTTAGGTACTCTTTTAAGTGGTAATACTGTAAGTCAGAAGCCCGACAACATTTCTATTTCTGAAGATGGTGCTACATTGACTCTTACATTTACCTATGCTGAAATAAAGCAGTTCATCGGAGAGGATGGATTGGCTGTATTTACTTTCAGATCCTCTAACATTAAGCCTTGTATCGCTACAATGGAAAATACCGCTTACGCGATACCTGAGGTTAAATACGTTTACGAAAAGTAAATAAACCCATATGGCAGGGGGAGAAATTCTCCTCCTGCCTTTAATAAAATAAGGAAGTAATATGATGAAAAACAACATTTTAAGGTCATCCATCCTATTAGTTCTGATTATTTCCCTGCTGTGCTCCTGCTCCCTGATTAATCCTAACAACGGTCAGCAGGGGGATAATGGTAACGGTAACTCAGATCAGACTCCCGACAACGGAGTTAATTCCGGAAATACCGGCGACAATATTCCCGACGATAAAACCCCAAACGAAGAAGTACCTGATGAAAACGACCCCTCGGACAAGGGCGACGAGCCTTACTTCAAGGGCAGACAGTCCATTCTACTCATCGGTCGTTCAAACATGGCGGGCAGAGGAAATCTTTCCCATGTTGAGCCTATCAGCGATGACAGAATTCTTATGCAGAACGAGTCTCTTGAGTGGGTGAAAATGGAAGAGCCAATACATTATGACAAGACGGCAGCGGGTGTAGGACTTGCGGCATCATTTGCCAAGGGCTTTGTTGACACCTTCGACTGCGAGGTTGGACTAATCCCCGCTGCATACGGCGGTACCTCGCTTGCACAATGGAAGGTTGGCGGTACATACTACAACCGTGCGTTGGAAATGGCAAGGGCGGCTCAGGAGGATTCTGAGATCTGCGCTATCCTATGGCATCACGGCGGATCGGGCGATACTGCCTATGGAGAAAAGCTTAAGGCTATTATTAACGGCTTTATTTCCGATCTCGGTCTTGACAGAGATAAGATAGTTATCGTGACTGGGGAAACCTGTTACAGCGTTGAAGAGGAACAAAGAAATATGACCCACGAGCAGCTTCGCTCTCTTTGCGACGATTTTGAAAGATACGGAGTTGCTTCGGCAGAAACGCTTACTATGAACAGCGACAACAGCCACTTTGATGCGGCAAGCCTTCGTGTGTTCGGCTACAGATATTTCGATATATTCAAGACGTTTGTAACTGGTGAGCATTTCGAGTATGTTGACGATCCCGAGCATTACTTTATCGGTGAAAAGAGAGATCCTGACAGTGGCTACGTTGGTCCTGAGGATGACGTAGATCCATCTCTTACTAAAATAGAGGTCTTTGGCACCATTGAAGATGACACGTTTGTTTCAAACACAAATTCATCTGCCAAGGATGCCGACTACAGCACCTCAAAAACTACACTCGGTACAAATTCCAATTTGTACAGATCCTATTTCAAGTTCAATCTTATTGATATAATCGATCGTGCGGACTTTGATCCCGATCGAGAGGATGCCAAGATCCAATTTATTTTTGCGCTCTCGGGCGGAGAGTTCACCGATGAAACCAAAATCACCTTCAGCGGATATATCCCCGGAGAGACAACGACAGACGTTCCCTTCTCAGAGCTGTCATGGAACAGCCTTAAATCGGATGGAAGTCACCCCGAGCTTAACTGGGGAAGCGGAACAAAGCTCCTTGACGGAGCAACCCTTGGTGACAAAGTTTTTTATAGCAACGGTTACCTGACCCTTACATTCAGCTATAGCGAGATTGCAGATTTTGTAAGCGAGAACGGCGATGCAGTCTTTATGCTTCGTATTTCAGTAACCACTGATATTTACATTGCCTCAATGGAAAATACTCAGTTTGCTTCTCCTAAAGTAAAATACGTTTATTATCAGTAATTATTAAGGAGGTGTGGAGATATCCTCCACTATTAAAATTATGAGAATATTCAAACTTTTATTGATATTGTCTTTATGTCTTGCGATTTTCTGCTCCTGCTCGCTTATCAATCCCGACAAGGGTAACGGCGACGGCACGGGCGATATAGATAATCCCGCAGGCGGCAACACCGATGGCGGCAACACCGACGGTGGTAACACCGATGGTGGCAATACCGATGGTGG
The DNA here is from genome assembly GCA_017646745.1 of Clostridia bacterium. Classification (GTDB taxonomy): domain Bacteria; phylum Bacillota; class Clostridia; order Oscillospirales; family CAG-272; genus UBA1740. The sequence goes on along the minus strand of JAGCLY010000042.1, from coordinate 14,020 downwards.
CAATACCGACGGTGGCAATACCGACGGTGGTAATACTGACGGTGGTAACGAAAACAAGCCCACCGAGCCCGACCCCGATGCAGGTAAGAACGGAATTGATGAGATACTCCTCGCTTTCTCGGAGCTTAAGGTTAATGAAGAAGAGGTGGATGACAAGTTTACCGAATCGGCTATAAAGACCTACACATTCAATAAGCTCGATGCAAACGATGCGTCAAATCCCGTTGCTATGTATGTTATCGGTCACAACGAGGCGCGTATTGGTACAGACAGCGACGTATCTATTATTCGTGATCTACTCGAGGAATACATAGTAGTTGTTCTTGATTATCAGAACGCAGAGCGTGCAATTTCCCCCTACCTTGAGGAATCGGCAACTGCTCAAAAAGTTAAAATGTCTGAAAACGGCTCTTATCTCGGTGATCTTTCATACAGCAAAAATGAAACATATCTTATTCCCGCGGGCTACCGAATCGTACGCGATATTGAGTTCTTCAATATTATGAAGCATGCGCCTAAGGGTGTTGTTAACAAGATTATTGACGTGTGGAATAACCAGACCCAGATTATAAACAAGGTTGGTGAAGCTTGGACAAAAGCAACCACTCTTGACGATATTCCTATGAAAAACGGTGAGTCACTTACCGCAAAGGATGAGGCAGGCAACTACAAGTATCTTACCTACCATCTCGATATTATCTATCCTGCAAACCCTGAGGGCAACATACCTGTAATTATGGCTGCATCTTCAGGCCCGATAAGAAACGTTTCGCTTTCATCTAAATCCGAGAGACATCAGTATGCAGGATTTCTCTTTGGTGGATATGCACTCACATCACTCGACCACGATTACTTCCCCTTTATGAAGGATGAGGCAGGCTGGGGACACATAGAGCCTAACTACACTCTTCAGACCTATATGGGAACGAGATTTATGACCGCGGCATTGAGATGCGTAAAGTATTATTCGGACGATCTCGGTTACTCCAACGAGAGCATCGGTATCTACGGTCACTCCAAGTCCTCTTGGGTAGCACTCTTCAAGCAGGCCGACCTTGCCACTATAGATCCCGAGGCTCTTGCCGAGGTTTACACCTACGGTGGATTTGAAAAGGGCGAGTGCTTTGGCGAGCAGCCCTTCAAGACCTATAAGGACGGTACCAAGATTACTTCAAACGTAACCTGCGTATATCACTCTATGGGTAATGCAACTAACGAGTGCAGATACCTTGATGAAAGCAACATCCCCCAGATGGTTGGCGTTGGCGAAAAGTGCGAGTACAACTCCTGGGAAAAGTTCTTTAAAACCAAGGACGTTCTTGGTAATATGGATAGATCCGGTTGTGACTGGGTTCCCCTTATTATGTACAGCGTAAATCATACCTATCCCCCGAACAAGAGCGATAAGCTTTATGGCTACAACTACTACGAGGCATTTAAGTCCTTCTTTGCTTATCACCTTAAGGGCGAGAGCGCAAGCCTTCTTCACACATCTGTTAACCTTAATGGCGAGGTAAGCGAGGATGACGGTATTTTCGTTCAGTTCATTGCTGCCCTTGATGCTAAATCTGCTCTTAAGCTTCTTGATGCAGATGGCAATCCTGTATCGGGCGAGTGGACATCTGCAAGAGGTGGCACACAGTGGATCTTTGTACCCACCGAGGGCGCATTAATTTATAATGCAAGCTACAAAATTGTAGTTGAATCTACCATAGTAGATAAGAACGGTAATACAGTTGAGGGCGCAGAGCTGGAATTTGTTTACCTTGAGGGCGAAAAGGCACCCGAGATTATCTACAACTCCTCTATTAGCGGCTCGATCGTTGAGGACACTTATGTTGCATCTAACAGCGCATCGGCACAGGAACTGGATTACAGTACGTCTAAGGATGCTCTCGGCACCTATTCCGAGTATTACAGAGCATATTTCAAGTTTAATTTCTCCGACATTTTATCAAGCGCTGACTTTGAAAGCTATAAAGACAGTGGCAAGATACAGTTCAGCTTTGCAATTGCAAAGGGGGCAGACAGCCTGGTTAATACTACTAAGTTTACCTTTGGTGGATTTACTGCGGGTGAAGGAATTACAGACGTTGCATTCTCTAATGTTACATGGAAGAATCTTAAATCCGGCGGAAGTCACAACGCACTTCATTGGGGAAGTGCTACAAACATCCTCTCCAGCGAATCGGCGGCAGTTTCTCCCGACAATATATCCTATTACGACGGTATACTTACCTTCACCTTCGATTATTCGGAAATCGAAAATATGATTGATGCTGACGGTAATGCTGTATTTGTATTCCGTACAGTTGGTACTAGTGGAATTTCTATCGCATCTATGGAAAACAAGAGCTACGATGCACCCGCAGTAAGCTTTGTTTACAATAAATAATATATAGAGGTACAAAATGAAGAATTTTTCTAAGATTATCAGCCTCCTTATTACCCTGTCTATGGTTGTGATGCTTATGGTAGGTTGCTTCCTTATTCCTGACAATGGTGGCAATACCGACGGCGGCAACACCGATGGCAGCAACACTGACGGCGGCAACACTGACGGTGGCAACACCGATGGCAGCAACACCGACGGCGGTAACACTGACGGCGGTAACACTGACGGCGGTAACACTGACGGCGGTAACACCGAGAATGGCGGCAACACCGAGAATACAGTATACTTTGAGGGCAGACAGTCGGTTCTGCTTATCGGTCAGTCTAACATGGCTGGCCGTGGCTTCGCAGAGGACGTTGAGGCCATCAGCGATGACAGAATTCTAATGCTTAACAAGTCCAATGAGTGGGTTAAGATGGAAGAGCCTATCCACTACGACAAGTCTGCGGCAGGTGTAGGCCTTGCGGCATCCTTTGCAAAAGGATTTGTAGACACATTTGACTGCGAGATTGGTCTTATCCCTGCTGCATTCGGCGGTACATCTATCTCCGACTGGAAGGTTGGCGGTACATATTACAACGACGCTATCGCAAGAGCAAAGGAGGCACAGAAGACCTCTGAGATCTGTGCAATCCTTTGGCACCAGGGCGAGTCTAACAGATCCAACCACGCAACCTATGCAGAGAAGCTGCAGGTTATTCTCGATGCAATGATCGCCGAGCTTGGCCTTGATGCAGACAAGATCATTATCATCACCGGTGAGCTTCGTGAGACCAGCACCAATCCCTCTCAGAGAGAGACCTTCCACGCACAGCTTAACCAGCTCAGTGGCGTTTACAAGAACTATGGCGTAGCGGATGCAGAGGGACTTACTCTCAACAGCGATATTATCCACTTCGACGCACCCAGCCTTCGTGTATTCGGATACAGATACTTCAACATCTTCAAGACCCTTGTGACAGGTACAGGATACGATTTCGTTGATGACCGTGACCACTACTACATTGGCGCAGAAAATGATCCTAATCCTAACAACAGCGGCAAGAGCGACCTTCCTTCCGACAATCCCGGCGGCGGAGATCTGGGCGGCAATGATACCCCCAGCGACGGCACCAGAGTTGAGATAGAAGGCAATATCATAGCAGATACCTACATTGCATCCGGCTCCTATGCCGATGACAACAGAGCCGGCAGAGATTTTGTTGGTACCAACAAGAATGGCTCCAGACCTATCTTCATGTACAACTTTGCAAACATTCTTTCCGACCCCGCTGTACAGAACTACAAAGATAGCGCAAAGGTTGAGTTCAGCTTTACCATTACCGAAGGCGCTGACCTTATTACCGCAGACCTGCTTGGTAGCGCGTTTGGCTACCTTCCCGGCGAGGGCGTAAGCAACGCAGACTTCACTACCCTGACCTGGAACAACTGTAAGAGGGGCGAATCTAACGCGGCGCTGTACAGAGGCGATGCGACCTTTATCTTCAAGGATACCGCACTGGGCGAGGTTAACGTTGTTAAGAGTGGCAACACAATCACCTACATTCTTAATTATACCGATGTAGAGCAGTTTATCTGCATGGAGGAGGGCGATTACTACGGCATCGCAGTAATGGGCTTTGACTTCAATGTTAGCGGTATTAAGTTTGCATCTATGGAGAACAAGACACACGCTATCCCCACAGTGAACTTTGTATATGAGATCGGTTCTACAACCGAAGAGTAAGAGGTAAAAATGAAGAAAATTATATCATTAATTATACTTGCATGCATGGTGATCACCATGCTGGCATCCTGCAACCTCGGCGGTAACAACGGTGAAACTCCCGACGGTGGCAATACCGATAGTGGTAGCACTGACGGCGGTAATACCGACGGTGATAACACTGACGGTGATAACACTGACGGTGGCAACACCGAACAGCCTGAGGTTGACAACAAGGATTATATCTTCAATGCAACCTTTGACAACGTAACAGGCATGAATGACGAGCTTAGCAACACAGGATTTGGCCTTGAGGTTGACAGCGACAGCTGGTATCTTCAGTCCGGTGAGGCAGGCTATCTTTACAACGAGAACAGCGGCGGTAGAATTTACATCAAGGACAATAACCTTGCCCTCGACGACGATAGCTTCGTATTGGAATTCAACCTTAAGCTCGGCGCGCTGCCCAGCAAGATGTTTTCTCTTATCGCATGGGTAAGACAGAGCACCACCGCAACACAGGTATCCTACGACTGGTTCGTAAAGATGGACAGCGAGGGCTATCTCTACATCGAGGACGATAAGACCTCCTGCGGCACCAAGCTTGAAATCGGCAAGGAATACAAAATCGCCGCATATCACGACGGCAGCTACGTTCATATCCTTGTAGACGGCGAGGAGGTTGGCGCAAGAAAGATGACCGACAAGGAGCTCGTTTCCTCCAAGCTTAGAATCTTTGAGAAAGACAAGGGCAAATTCACTGCGGTTGTCGACAATCTTTGTGTGTACCGTGTCACCAAGGCAGATCTGCTTGGTGATGCAGAGAGAAGTGTATTTGACCTTCTTGAAGAGAATCCCAAGGCTACTCTTCACTTTGAAGGCTTTACAAACAAGGACGCCATCAGCTATGCTGTAGGCGAGGAAATGAACTTTAAGGTATTCCTTTTATCAGGTGAGGAGGTTCTCTCTGTTCCCTACTTCTACTACACCATTGAGGGTGAGGACGGTCAGGAAAAGACCGAGGGATATGTTGACGGCTCGCTGGGTCACTTCACCGTTACAGGCAGTATGTCTAAGCCCGGTACTCTCCGTGTGACAGTATTTGCATGCGATGAAAACAAGACCGTGCTTACCAAAGGCAACAGCGACCTGCACGTTGTAAACTCTAACGGCGCAAAGGAAAATCTTTGCTTCCGTGGTGGCGCTATCGCAGGATTTGAGAATATCGAGTCCTACGGTGACGCTCCCTCCGACCTTGAAAGCTACTGGACAGGCATCGTTGCTGATTGCTACGCAGGCGATATTAACCTTCTCAGATTTGAGGAGCTTAACGTTGCTGATTACGACGAGTCTAAGGCCGACGCATACAAGCTTTACCTTGTAGAGATCGACGTTGGCGGCGGCGAGTTTGCAACCGGTTATCTTTCTGTTCCCGTAAGCGGCGATTCCATCAGACTTAAGGCGAGCTTCGTAAGCTACGGCAATACCAAAAAGCCTAAGCCTGCCTTTACCAGCGATGCGGCAGTATTCACCATCTGTGCCCACAGCTATCATCTCGACGATCCCGATGCGGCTGCTCCCGAAAATTACGGCTTTGATCTCACCGAAAACCAGAACAGAGATACCGTTTATTTCAAGAATATGTTTATCAGAAATATTATGGCAACCCGCTTCCTTAAGGCATATATCGGCGATAACAGCTTTGGAACCATCACCTACAACGGCGAAACTCTCGCTCCCCTCGGCAGATGGGAAAAGGGGGATGCATTCGTTGTAGACGGCGGTAGCCAGGCAGGCTTCCAGGCTATAGCAATCACCGCTCTAGATAAGGACATTACCCGTGCGAGCGTTGCGCTCACCTGGTTCTGTGACATCGGCGGCGAGAACCTCGGCAGATTCGACGGCTGGAACCCCGAGTACACCGACGCACTTATGTACTACGATTGCTGCTCTCTCGCTACCCTTATAGACGAGAGTGTTGAGGTAAGCATCTCTGCGGCAGGTCTTGGTGACACAACCTCCGAGCCTACCGGTATCGTGGCACTTTACAATGCCCTGAATTGCAAGGCATCGCTCACCATGTACCAGAACCGCAGCCACACCTATAATCCCCCTGCAGAAACCTTCTCGGTTTCCAAGTAATCTGGGAAAGCAAAGAGGACAGAGAACGCAAAAGCATTCTCTGTCCTTTTTCTGTCGGTAGGAAACTTATTCATTTTAAATCTCAAGGCTGTCACTTAAAATACAACTCATTCGAGGGCTTTTTCAATCAATATAAAATCCAAGCTCGGCTATTGTTGTGACCTTTTATCACCTATCCAGCGACCAAGACGGTTGTAAAATCTATCACCCTTTTTGTAAGCGAAGCACTCACAAAGAGCAAACAGCCCGAAATAAAGAGGAATTGCTATAAGGCCGATTATGGGATAGGTGAGGAAATCAAGCCCGCCAAAGGGCGAATGAATCAGAAACATAGAATTAACCTCGTATGCCATCTCATCCGAAACTAAAGTGCTGAACACCAGATTACAATAAAGGCCTATAACCATCATCTCCAAAATGGATATCAAAATATGCTTCATATTTTTCCACAGATCCACCTTAACGTATCCAAACAGAGCTATAAGCATCACGTTATACAGCAGCGTAGCGTGAGAAATAATTCCCTTTGTAACGTCAAAGTTGGCAAGAGTGGGCTCTCTTATAAAATCCACGTTGGCAAACATGCCAACCAGCGTCGATATGATTCCAAACCAGAAAATATAATCGGCAAGAAATGCGCCAAGCTTACTCCTTTTATCCTTGCAGAAGGCAAAGATCAACGCAGACCACATCACCACGTTACAAGGATAGATGGGCAGGATCAGATTTGGATTATGCCTTAAATATTCCATCGCCGTTCCATCAAGGAAATGATGATAAACCAGCGAGCTGTAATGACACAATATAGTAAACAGCGCCGCACAAATCAGCATTATATTCTGTCCGCGACTGCTTTTTACGTATTTTTTTGCACACCATAATCCAATGGCGATTATGACAATCAATATGAAATTAAAAATCACAAGCTCACCCATAGCGCCTCCATGTATCTTGCTTAAATCAGCCTAATTTTTTCTTCTATCATATCACATACAAATAGAATTTTCAAGTGTTTTTTAACTTTGCAAATCAAAGTTAGGCTGATTGCTAGAATGTCGAATCTCGAGAATTTCATCAAAGATGAATATACCCGTTTCCTTCGCCTTGAAAGCGAGCTTTCAGATCTTCGGTCGGGGTATGCGCATACCGACGCAGTCGGTATCTTGCCTGGCGAGGAGATGGCACGTGCAGGCAGTACAATAAGTGTAATCAGAACAAATAATATCCCGAGCGGCAATGCCCATATTCAAAACGCAAAGCGTTTTGAGTGGGTTTGATGAGCGTACGGGAATCAGCCTCGTCTTGCTAGGTCTCCACAGGAGACGACGATGCTGTGTTTCGAACCCTATTCTGAAAATCGCAGATTTTCAGAGTGGGTCGATCCCGACGGGGTCGCAACGAAAACAAAAGGCACTCCTTGTGGAGTGCCTTTGTTTTCGTTGGTGAGCCGAGATATAACTAAATCGAACCTTTACGGCATATTGTGTTTTCTATCTCGTACAAGATTTAATCCAAGCAAAAATACTACTACGCATACGGCTGAACCGAGAGTCGCATTCATAATCACTATTTCTGTTTCGGTCATTCCGTCAAACGATACGAGCATTGAACGTTGTAATGCAAATATAGATACAAAGGCATCAGCAAAGGATATGTTTCGTAGTGTTATGAGTATTGTAGAGGTACTACGGAGAGATTTTATAAGATTGATTGTTGCAAGTGTAATCTTGGTAAAAGCATATGTTGCAATGGCTATCATCACTATCATATGGAATTTTTGACCTCTGTCACGCACAACCGATAGAATAACAGTTCCGACAAGAGGGATAGACAACACCATCAACATCCAACCCGTAAATCTTGCGATTAAGCGTTCCCGCTTCTTCTCTCTTAGCACCACAAAGCGAATGATGCTCAGCATCAAATAATACGAGCCAAGTGTTAAAAGCCACCACGAGCCTGATACAATGCCAAATACAAAATAGTATGCACCAAAAGCAATACTAAAGATCAAGCTGAAAAGTGCAATTTTGAGCGTTCTATCCACTGATATTCCTTTCACCCATCACGCAATCGGTGATGACCTTTATTATGGTATCTATATCATCAGAGCAGTTCTTATCAAGCCACTCCATCACAATTGCAAATATGCCCGTCAGATAGAATTTCATTACATAATCACGCTCCTTTTCGGGGACGCGAAAGCGTTCAAGGATAGGATTGAAGATATGCGTGAACATATTGCCATATACCTCATCCATATTCATAGAGTTGAAGTGCTTGATGCTAACCTTGAAAATTCGCCTATTTTCTCTAATAAAAGTTAAGTAAGGCGTAAGATATTCGGATGTTGCAAAAAGCAAATCCCTAAGTTCGCAATTTGCAAAGCGTTCTGTAATCCCTTTTGTATCAGCAGAATAATAAGCAAAGTGCTTATCAAGGATATACCTTGCAGTTTCCGCAAGTAACTCCGAGGTGTTCTCATAATGAAGGTAAAAGGTAGAACGGTTTACCCCCGCCGCTTCGCATATTTCCTTAATGGTGATATACTCAAAGTCTTTTTTTTCAAGCAACGAAATGAGGGCTTCGTTCATTCTGATCGCTGTATTAAAGTATTTGCTTTCGTTTTTATTCACAAGACTGCCCTCCTTGATGTCTTACTTTTCCTCGATGATCTCTCTTGCAAGCTCCACAATTTCATAAGCATACTTCTTTTTTCCGTTTTCAAACATTTTCTTGTAGATAGGGTAGTTCACACCACATCCTACCATACCTATAATGCCAATAATAATACCAAGCACCATATGAGTTATCCCGCTACCGATAACCTGCATTCCGAGGCACATACCTGTACCGAATACAAGTGAGGATGTAATACCCCACGTATAAGTAAAGATGGTTGCAGGTAGCTTTGCTTTCCTGTCGAGTTTGCGAAGCTTAACGATTTTAGAGCTGTCCTTAGGGGAATACTCATTGGCGATAGATTCGGCATAAATTTTGTCTGTGTTCATTTGGTTTTCTCCTTTTCGGTTTGTTTTGTTGTGACTTTATTGTACCAACCTCCAAGTGAAAACGGAACAACAAGTTTTTGAAAAACTGTTGTTTTGTAAAAAAGACAGAAGCTCCCAAATCGCCTCGACCGACCTTATTAATTATAACACAAATTCATATAATATTTCAATAAAAATCTTTTCGCGCCGTGGTGTGTGCTTGTCTTGATACAAGTCGGCGTCGCTAAGAAAAAAACAGACGGACATCTAATCCGTCTGCTTTTGTACGGGAATTTGCTCCGTATGACGAGCTTCCCACGGGGAAGGACTGAGCAATGTTTCGAACCCAATTCCGAAAAGGGAATTCTTTTTGGAGTGCATTCGATTCCTTCGTACGAGTCAACCACCGACAGAAAGCGTAAAAGTTTTGCATTGTTGCATCCTTGCATTCTTGAATTGATAACAATCTCCAATATATTTTCCCTCCCGAGGTGCTAATTGTCGCATACTTTTCGTATAAGTCAATGTCGGGTCGGAAATTAGCACTTAAAAATTGAATAGCCAAGATTATGGATAGAGCCAAGTAGCTGTAAAAGGTTACTTGGCTTTTTTCTTTTTACAATAATGCACTAATTTCTGTCCCTCGTTGACTTATACATACCGAGTTGAATATGGCTTTCATTTCACCAAAGTATGCACAATGCACCTTGCCGGAAGGCAAAAATAAAAATATACGGAGGTATAGAAAAATGAAAAAAGTGTACTACTCGGTTAAGAGGTACAAAAGAAATGAAATGATCGAACAGAAAGGTGTAGGTTATATCACCGATACGGATTTGGTTATCGCTTGTATAAGTCAGAATAGCAAACCATATATCAGAGTCTTTGAAGATTGTGTCAAAGATTGTCATCCTATCCCCTACAGACCTAACGAATATCAAGGTGGATATTACGAAATCCGTGAAATCGATATCGATACCGGTAAAGATAATTACGAAAAACGTGAAGTTCAGCTTGATTATAAAATCTGGTATAAAATCATCGAAGAATAAGAAAAGGAGATATAAAATGAAAAACAAGTTCTATTTACACGAATTTAAGATTCACGATGGTGAAGCTTGGATCACCTTCAATATCGTTGACCTTAACGAGCTTAAAAACGAAATATCCGTAGCAGTTACAAACAGAGGTAAGATTACCGTTGTTACATACGATCTCTATCAAGATGAAAACGGTTATTACTTCGAATATGGCTGTGAATACAAAAAAACAATATAAACGACTTTAAGGAGGTGAAATAATGATTACTACAAACAGTATTTCTATTGTTATTGGCTCTTGGGGCTCATATAACGCTTGTAATTCAAGGGCTTTAGGTTCAAGATGGCTCGACCTTTCTCTTTACTTGGATTGGAAAGAAATTGAGGATGAACTTAAAGCGCAAGGATTTGATCTTGACGGCATTGACGAGGAATTGTTTATACAGGACGTAGAAAACTTTCCCGGTGATGCGAATTGGGATTACGTACATCCTAAAACCTTCTTTGAACTACTAAAGGAATCCGGCGTTCTTGATAATGATTACAAATACAGAATAATGGAAGCCTACATAGAGGTTGAGGGTTATCGTGCTTTTGAACAGAGAGTAAAAGATTATGGCGAGGATTGGGACGGAGATATTTATCTCTACCCCGACACAGATTGGTATGATCTTGGTTATCAGATGATTAACGAATACATAGGAACTCAAATCCCAAGCTTTCTTGAAAACTATATTGACTATGCCAGGTATGGCGAAGAATTTAGCTACGAAGGCTACCACGAATATTCAGGTGGAATAATTGAAATAAGATAAGGAGAAAAATATGACACTCAAAGAAAGATTAAGAAGAACAATTAAGGCGGCTATAGATAATTATGATTTTGAAGAGGCTATAGAAAATGCCGTTGACCGTATTGATATTGACGATCTTGTAAATGACCGTATGAACAAAAGGGTTGAGAAGATAGATATTGATCCTATAATTGAGGATTTTGTACGTGACTATATTGAAGAAGAGCTTGACGATATAAACATTGAAGCTGAAATGCTCAGAGCAGTAGAAGATATACTTTAAGGAGGAAAAGAATATGAAAAAGACAATACTTGATTTATGGTACGGCAACACCGACCCACAGGAGCACAGAGAGGATGATCCTCGAATGAGAGATTTGCTCAAAATTATGGGTAGAAACCGCAGCGAGCTTTCGGCAGCGCTTGACGATAAACAAAAGGAGACACTTGAAAAATATGATGATGCTATGAACGAGCTGAATTGCCTTAGTGAAAAGAGTATATTTGTATATGCTTTTCGCCTTGGTATGAGATTAGCTTTTGAGACATTATCCGATGAAAATGACGATGATTAATTGTGAAATGAAAATCAAACTTTACAATTTACACGGATATAAGGTATGTTTTAGAGAAAAAGGTGATAAGGAATATACAGTAAGATTTTTAACTCATACATATAAACAAGCGAAATCGGTAAAGAAAATGTACCTACGTTCTCCCTCTATAGCCACCTTATACAATCGCCCACTTAAAAAGCCCGAGTGGGTTATTATTCCAATAAAGAAGTCAGAGGTCAGAGATGGCATCTGGCACGAAGTACCCTTCTGGAAACAGAAAAGGGATTTTTTCTTTTTACAACAAAATCAAAAATTAGGAGGTAAATATAATGATTACATTAAATCTCACCGCAAAAGGTACAGAACAAGAACTTATTAAGAAATACTTGGAGGAAAATGCAAGTGAAACGCTTGCAGAAAAAATAAACAATGGTGTTAAAGTTGAAAAGGACGGTAAGACACTTATCAACAAAAAGACGCTTGACGGCTTTATGAAATATGCAACCGATGAAGCAAGAAAGCAAGCAGAAAAAGGTGCTTCAGCTGTTTGTGTGCAAAGCGATGTTGTTTTCGGTTGGGCTATTCACTATTTTGAAGAAGAAAGCATCGTGGGTAAGCTCTACAACGAGGACGGTAGCGAGTATAAGATTAATGTGGTTGCGCATCGCGCACCGAATGTCACTCAAAAAGTGACAAAATCTGAGCCTCAATCGGATCAGCTCTCGCTATTTGACTTCTCCGATGAACCTATTATAGAAACAACGATCGAGGATACAAGCCTTTGTATTAACACCGACACCGGCGAAATTATAGAAGAAAAGCCATCGACCGAAACCGATGACCTTGTTGCTATTATTTGTGAAATCTTTGGATGTGACCTGGAGGTGAGATTGTAATGAAAATGGAAAAGATTAAGCCCATTCCTAAATACATATTAAAACTGATAAAAAAGCGAGACCTGAAGCGTTATCCCGAAACAAAAGGTATTACTCGCTTTTACTCTTATCTAACCAAGAATGACAGTGAGCTGGTAAAGGTTACTGTAGCTGTTAAAAACCGTTATAAGAATTGGCATTACAAGCAGGTTGCAGTACACGGAGTACACTCTGATAAATGCTTTGTAAAAGACATGGTATTTCACTACATTGCCGGCTATAGCGTTGGCTGGCACGAAGAAGGATTAACTAAAGAGCCAAAATGGTACGAAGATCCCGAATGGGGTTGGCATTATGACGATAAGTTTGACCCCTACGCTCCAGTTGTCAATCCAGAATATGCTTTGAAGTTCCCTGCTTACAAATACTCCGCTTGCGATATATACGATGGTGACAACATAATAAAATATCTTCGTATGTATGAAAAATATCCGCAACTTGAGTATGTTACAAAAATGGGATTATCCAAGCTTGCCATGAGCAAACAAATAATGGTTAAGCTTGGGAAAGACACGAGGTTTAGAAAATGGCTTTCCAAAAATGCAAAGGATATTGCAAGCAAGAATGTTTACATATCTACTATATTTCACGCATACAGAACTGGAAAGCCTATACTTGTAGCAGATGCCTATGAACGTGCCAAAAAGAGCCTCTGTGCAGATAGGGATTTTAAGGCTATCAGAGATTTATTTGCTCCTCACTATGAGGAGTATTTTTTATATATAGGCGAGCAAAAGATTTCCAATCGTCTGTATAACGATTACCTTAAAGCTTGCAATTATCTTGGTTTAGATATGACGGATAAAAAGAATCGCTTTCCCCACGACTTTATTCGTTGGCACGATATTCGTATTGACGAGTGTAACACTAAGAAAATGGAAAACGACAAGAAGGAACGTGCTGAGTTCTACGAAAAATTTGAAGCCGTTGCAGAAAAGTATCTACCTATGCAAAAGGACAAAAATGCTACTTATCTTGTTATCATAGCAAAGAGTCCCGCAGAGCTTAAAGCTGAAGGTAAAGCATTACACCACTGTGTAGGCAGTATGGGATATGAGCAGAAATTCGCTCGTGAGGAAACGCTTATATTCTTTATCCGTAGTGCCGATGCACCTAACGTCCCGCTTGTTACTATGGAATACTCATTGAAATCAAAGAAAATACTACAATGTTATGCAAACGGCAACACAAAGCCGTCAGATGATATTACTACATACATAAATACCAAATGGTTGCCTTACGCAAAAAGGCAGTTAAAGAAAATAGCTGCATAAGGAGGACTTACAAATGGCAAATTACTTTAGAATTACAGCATATCACCCCGAGAAAGACATATCGGTGATACTTGACTCAAACGGTATGTTTGAAAAGCTTTGGCAGTTTAGCTCATATGTCGTACAAAAAGGATTTAAGGTTGTAGTGGTTGGGAATGTTGATAACATTATAGACAGTACATTTCGGT
>JAGCLY010000041.1 GCA_017646745.1 Clostridia bacterium | reverse complement strand
TATGTGATATAATTACCCTTGCTGATTTATGTGATCAAATAAAATTAAATAAAATTACGCTCGCAAGAGCGGTATTTTTGGAGGTGTCAAAATGGCTAAGTGCAGTATCTGCGGTAAGGGCGTTGCTTTCGGACACAACGTGTCTCACTCCAACCGCAAGACCAACAGAACCTGGAAGCCCAATATCCGTAAGGTTAAGGCTGTTGTTAACGGAACTAACACTACTGTTTCCGTTTGCTCCCGTTGCCTTCGTTCCGGAAAGATTGAGCGCGCTTAAAGGAATTAAAAAACTCTGCTTACAAGGCAGAGTTTTTTAATTATATGGATTATGAAGCTATTAATTGTAGATAACAGGATATCAACAAAATGCGAGAGAGCCCTTGAAAAAGAGGGCTTTTATCTGCTTAAGCTGCCTGCAGATCCCTCACTTGGAGAGGCTGTAGCGTCTCACCCCGACACGGTGTTATTTTATGCCGATGGTAAAATTATCAGCACGGCAGATTATTGCGACAAGGCAGCGTACATCTTCACAGACATTAGAGAATTCAAGCCTGAAATAAAAATACATTTTACAGACGACCATCGTAGCAGCCTTTATCCGCAGGATTGTATAATGAACGCCCTTGTCATCGGCAAGAGTATTTTTTGTAAAACTGACAGCGTATCCAAGTCAATTATAGATTTTGCAGAGCAAAGAGGATATAAGATTATACACACAAACCAAGGATACCCCGCCTGCTCTGTTCTGTCCTTCGGCAACAACGCAATCACCGCTGACACAGGAATGGCTGACATACTGACAAATAACGGCGTATGCGTCACTTTAATAAGCCAGGGCAGTATTTCCCTACCCCCTCATCAATACGGCTTTATAGGAGGCGCAAGTGGTGTTGTAGGTAATAAAATTTACTTCTTCGGCGATATAACAAAGCACCCTGACTACAATATTATATATAATAGTATTATCAATGCGGGATATATCCCTGTATCGCTTTCAGACGAGTCCTTAGCCGACGTCGGCGGCCTTGTTGCCCTTTAACACTGCGCTTATGCTTACAGCTGCCACAGGCAGAATAAGCACCCCTACAAGGCCGAACAGCGCATATCCAACGTAAATCATCAGCAACGTGAATATCGGGTGCATATCAAGGCTTTTGCCCACGATCCTAGGCTCTGCCAGTTGTCTTATAACCGCATTTACGACAAATAGTAATATAAGACCTATGCCAAGGAATCTGTTGCCGAGAGCAAGCTCTATAATGCTCCAGGGAATAAGCACCGTGCCCACGCCCAGAACCGGCAAAATATCAAGCAGAGCAATGAATAGTGCGATCAAGGGGCCGTGCTCTACCCCGAGTATCCAAAGACCGGTAAGAATAACAAAATAGGTTATCAGCATTATCAGAGAATAAGAAAAAATATATTTCTTTATTACGCTAATAAATGAGGCGCGTATACGGCCGATTTTCTCGGTAGCCTTTGTCGGCAGCTTAGATAATAACAGGCTGCTTATTTTATCGTAATCAAGCGCAAAGTATACGATGGAAATAAGTGTCACCAAAAGGAACAAAAATGTCTGAGGCAGAGATCCTGCAAGCGAGGTTACCCACCCCGCAACTACAGAAAGTCCCTTATCAACAATTCCCGACAAGGCATCGCTTATGCGCATAGCCATCTCGGGCGGAAGGTTGCCAAGCAACGGGATATCCTTGGAAAAAAGGACGGAGAAAATGCTGTATAGCCTGTTAGACTCGGCAAGATCCGATAAAAAGCTCCACAGCGCACTTGACATCTGCCAGATCAACAGAGTTAAAATCAGAAAAAACGCAAGAGTAAGCAGCACCGAAAGGACAAGCCTGATTACCTTCTCTGGTGCTTTTATTATCCCCGACAGCCGTCGGGCGGGAGATACCGTAAGAGTAGCAATCAGCAAGGCTATCAAAAACGGCATTATTACCGGCAAAACATACTCTGCAAAGGCAAATATCAGCAAAGCCGTGGATAACACTCCCACCGATATAAGCGAATATTGAGCAATTTTTTCTTTCATATGTCCCCCAAAAAAGTGCAATATATTTTATTATAGGTAAAAAACAAAAAAATAATTACGAAACACAAGGAGAAAATGAAAATGGTAGTAATTGAAATGGAAAACGGCGGCGCAATCGAGCTTGAGCTCTATCCCGAGGCTGCCCCCAAGACCGTAGCAAACTTCCTTAAGCTGGTAGGCGAAGGATTTTATGACGGACTTATATTCCACAGAGTAATTCCCGGATTTATGATCCAGGGCGGTGATCCCCAGGGCAACGGTATGGGCGGCGCAAAGGATAATATTATCGGCGAGTTTAAGGCAAACGGCTTTGATAACCCTATAAAGCATACCAGAGGTGTTATCTCTATGGCAAGAGCATATAATCCCAACTCCGCATCATCGCAGTTCTTTATTATGCATGCAAACGCACCTCACCTTGACGGTCAGTATGCCGCATTTGGTAAGGTTGTAAGCGGTATGGAGGTTGTTGATGAGATAGCATCTATCCCCACCGATTACAGTGACAGACCCAAGATAGCAATGAGAATGAAAAGGGTTTACGTAAAGTAAAACAAAAAAACAAGTGGCAACGCAGATGCGTTGCCACTTTTCTATTAATAAGAAATTAGTTCTTCTTGAAAATACCCTTAAAGAAGTCCTCGATGCTTCTAAGGAAGAGAAGGATAGCCTTCGCAACCTTCTGAATGAAGGTCATCTTAGGAGTATCATTAGGAGTATCGTTGGGAGTATCAGGAGTATTGGGAGTATCAGGCTTATCTTCGGGCTTGTTCTCTATAAGGAGATATTCCCAGTTCTTATCGTCATCACCGGTATCGTTGGTAAGTACGCCGTTATTATAAAGAACGTTGTTATCCTGAGGAATCTTCATGTCAGGAGTCTTGCGGAAAGCAGGATCAGACTCCTCCATCATTCCGTTATTGAAGATAACAAAGTAATTTCCCTCGGGAATAGTGAAGTAATAGAGTCCGTCTTCACCCTTTACCATCTCTTCGCCGGGCCAGCTAACAGAAGCGATACCATTAAGGGACCAGTAGTAGCAGTAAACCTGCTCCCAGCCTGCATCATTCTTAACGGCAACAGTAACACCCTTTTCGGTATCCGAAGGAGGTGGTGCGGGCTTGTAGCTGTCCTTCTTTACCCACTCGCCGGTAGCGTTATCATACAGATTGTTTTCATTAGTGGAAATTTGCAAATCTGCAGTCTGCTCACCGTTATTATCACGGAAGATGATGTAATTACAGATAGAAGGAATTTCTATGTAGTAGTAGAAGTTTTCATCGATCTCAAACTCGATGTCATTTTCCCATGAAGTATAAGCATAATCAAAGCCGTCATCAGCTCTGTACCAAATATGTGCACGAGGATTGAACCACTCCTTGCTGTTACCAAGATAGATAGTAATGGTTTCATACTCGTCCCACTTAGGTGCGTTTGCAGGATCACCCTCAGTACCGCCGGTATGACCGGAGCTCTTGTACGTAAGAACGAAGGTATCACCCTCACCCTTATAAAGAGTAAACTCAACTCTGCCTGCGGGAACGTACATCTTCTCACCAGCACCGGTAGCATCCTTATTAAAGAAGGTACCAATGGTATCCTGGATATAAGTCTGTGTCCAATAGTGCGTATTTTGGGAATCCTTGATTACAACATAGCTCTCTTGTTCAAAGGTCATGCTAAGCTTACCGTCAACGAACTTGTAAACACCAAGATTGCTTGCGTCATCCACAATGCCATAATCAGCACCGTTGATGTAACCGCCAAGGTAGTAATCACCAACTGCAAGCTCAAGATTGGAAATGTCGGGATTCTCAGGATTTACAACGGGAGTATCAGTACCACTACCGCCCTCAACCTCTGTACCACCTTCCCAAGAACCGGAAGCGCCCTTGTTGTTGCCAGCCCAAGGATCGGTAATGGTGAAGGTACCGCCTGCACGAAGAATGAGGTCAACAGTCTGATTCCAAACAGGTCTATTATCAATTTCCCACTCTTCTGCGGTGTTCCATCTGTTTTCGGTAAATTCAGGATTCATTCTACAGAAGATTATGTTAGAATATCCTGAAGGAACAACGCCCTCATAAACGCCATCAGAATCTGCATCGGTCATATCAATCCACTGTGCGCCTGCAGGTCCATCCCATGTATAAATTGCGAAGCGAGCATCATTTGAAGCCCATTCGCTACCGGGATCAAGGTATACTATAGAATCCTCAGCCGCACTGGCGGTAATGGTTGCCATGCTTACAATTAATGTCATTACAACAAGAAATGCAAGCAGAATTTTGCGAGTATTGTTTTTCATAATACTTTCCTTTCTTATCTTAATTTATAAATACTCTTATACATTATAACATACATAAAAAAATATTACAATATGCTTTTTTACAAATGTACATTTTTGTGAAAAATAGACAAACCTCTTCTGCTATTTTCAATAAAAAAGCCCCCGCATCCTTACGGACGCGGGGGCCAAGTAATTAAATATTCAAATTACTTCTTGAAGCCTGCAAAAAGGTTCTGGAACCATGCAACGATAATTGCGATGAAGTCCTTGAATGCCTTAACGAGCTTTTCAACAAGGGTAAGCTCGGGAGCGGGCTGCTCGGGAGCTGCGTTAGGATCGGTCTCGGAGTAGGTAATGGTGTAATCATACTCACCAGCTTCTGCGAAATCGTATCTGAAGCCTACTGCATATTCGCCAGCCTCAAGATATACTGTGAAGGAATCCAGGAAACCGCTGTTATCAAGCTTAACATTCCATGAATAAGGAGCTGTGGTAGGAATCTCACCTATTGCAGTGTTAGGATAATCGGGCCAGATGAAGAACTGAAGAGGATCCGCACCGGTGAAGGTGTAGTAACCAGACTTCTCAGCCACGAAGGTAGTGAACTCAAAGCCGGCGTTCTTAAGGGACTCGGTAAGTGCATACTTGTTCTCACCAAGAACAACCTTATTCTTCTCAACAACAGCGTTGCCGCCTTCTTCGTACTCACCAACTGCAACGTTGATGTTATACTCGCCTGCAACAGTGCCGCCGTAGTAGTAGTTAACACCTACGATGTAAGTGCCAGCCTTAAGGTTAACAGATACAAAGTTATCTGTTGTACCATTGTTAGTAACATAAGGATCGGTGTATACCCAGCTTTCAGAGAAGGGATCAACGTATGCAAAGAGCACGAAGTTAGAGCCCTCAGATGCGGTGAAGGTATACTTACCGTCTGCCTCTGCAACGAATACGATGTACTCGATGTAAGATGCAATAAGATCATCGGTAACAACAAACTTGTTATCGCCAAGTACGAGTGCGTTCTTGTGAGCATCAGGATCGGGCTCAACGATCTCGGACTTAGTAACTGCAACGTTGTACTCACCGGTGGTAAGAGGCTTGTTGTCACAAATGCAGATCTGGTATGTGCCAGGCTCAAGATCGGCCTTGCCGGTTGCTGCAACTACGGTAGTGTAGTCAGAAGCAAAGATGTAGAAGAGAAGGTTCTCGTTAATAAACTCATAATGACCAGCTTCTTCTACGATGAAGGGAACGTATACAATGTAGTAACCCTCGCCAATGCCGTTGTTAAGAGCATCGGTGATGACGATCTTGTTGGTGTCGCCAACTACGAGAGAGTTAACGTGAACATCAGGATCGGGTTCGGTGATCTCGGACTTAGTAACTGCAACGTTCAGTTCGCCATAAGTTTCCGCTGTGAGGAAACCAACATAAATGTAATAGGTTGTATTGGCCTCAAATGTAGCAGAGGTAAAGAAGAAATTACCAGCAGCATCAAAGATAGTACAGAGACCACCCTCAGCAACAAAGGAATAAACACCTGCTTCGGTAGCGGTAAACGGAACTATTGCATTGTAATAGCCGTTAACAAGAGTAGAGTTACTTTCGTCAATAACGATCTTGTTAGTCTCGCCAACTACGAGAGTGTTAACGTGAGGAGGAACATAGTTAGGATCCTCTGCGCCACAAACGGAGCAAGCACCTGCGGTGAAGGAGTGACCAAGAGCTTCGCCCTGGGTCTCGCCGCACTCACACTTCTGAGGCTCGGTGCAGGTAGCATCGGACCAGGAGTGGGTGTGAGGAGGATCAACAGGCTCGGAAGCCTTTGCTACAAGCTCGATCTGGAAGATGTAGTTGTTATCAGCAGGAACGCCAAGGTAGTAGGTGCCTGCTGCGGGAATTTCGAGTTCAGAGTAGTACAGACTGTTCTGCACAGTTTCCTTAGTTGTTTCGGAAAGGACAGTACCGGTAGAATCCATAAGTGCGAAGTATCTGCCATCACCGCCTGCTACGTACCAGATCTTAATGGTGTGAGCACCGTCAACGGTGATCTGGAGAGCGTTCTTGGAGGGAACGGAGCCGGTAGGAGTCTTGCCGCCGAAACTGAATCTCAGAGTGAAGGAAAGACCATCTTCGAAGGTCTTTTTGCTACCGTCAACTCTGGAGTTCTTGCCATAGATGAAGGTAAAGATATCGTTGAACTTAACGGTATCGCCATCAGCATATTTACCCTTAGCGAATTCTTCCCACTCGGAGAAGTTAATGAGCTTGTCATTAGCTACGGGAGGCTGGGGAGCTACGTAATCGGGGTCTGCTGCACCACAAGTGGAGCAAGAGCCCTCTGCGAAGGAGTGACCGAGAGCTGCAATCTCATTACCGGTATAAGTGTCACCACAAGAACAAGTATACGTGGTGTAACCAGCTGCAGTACAAGTAGGAGCAGTTACAACTTCCTCGTGAGCGTGTACGTGAGGAGCCTCTACATTGTGAGAGATGGTCTTGGTAGCTGCATCAAAGGTAATAGTAACGGTGCTACCTTCAGCTTCAACCTTAATATAATAGTTGTCAGCTCCAGTGCCATAAGAAATATTCCAAGACTTGTCAACAGCAACCTTGATGTGGTATTCACCAAGAGCAACACCGGTATAAGTCTTAACGAACTTTCCGGTTGCTTCGTCATATTCAAGCTTGTTAGCCTCAGCGGTTACGTCCCAGTTAACACCAAGGAAATTAGTGCCGGTCTGGTATACATTGTCAACCTGCATAACATCACCTGCAATGATGTATGTAGCCATAGCGCTACATTCGGTACACTTTCCGTCGTTACCATACTTGTGGCCTTCTGCAAGGATAGCCTTATCAAAGGACACGCCACACTTAGAACAGGTGTGAGTAACCTCACCGTCAACAGTACAAGTAGCAGGAGTCTTTATAGTACCATTATCCTTAGGCTCATGAATGCATTCACCGGCCTCAATAAGACCCCATGTTCCTTCACCCTTATCCCAGGCGCCTTCCTTAACGGTATAATGGTTGTTGGTACCATCATACTTAAGGTCTCCGGTCTGATTCCACTTGTTGTCCCAGTTGTTATCGGTTGCACCGGGATTCATTCTGCAGAAGATGATATTCTCAATTCCTGCAGGAATTGTGCACTCATATACGCCGTCACCATTGGTGTCGGACATATCAAACCATTTCTCGCCGCCGTCCCATGTATAGAGAGCAAAACGAGCATTGTCTATCTTCCAATTTGCATTGGGAGTGAGATAGAAAGTAGTTTCAACTGTAGTTTTTGCCGCAGATGCGGTTACAGCAAACATACCCACCATGAGTGTCATAACTACAAGGAGGGCAAATAAAATTTTGCGTGTGTTTCTCATAAAATT
>JAGCLY010000040.1 GCA_017646745.1 Clostridia bacterium | reverse complement strand
GATGAGAGCCACGGGGGTAGAAGCCTTTGAAAGCTGAGAAAGCGTTGAATAAACAGGCGTAACGTTCTCAAGTCGGAATTCTACGTTTAATTTTTCGAAAATTCCTCTGATAACGAGACAAACGCAACCTAAAAGAATACTCAAAATAAGCGGATTTTTTACAATACCGAGCAGAACCTTTTTGATATTTGGCTTCTCGCCATCGTTGTTGAAGATTGAAAGACCGACCACGGCCAAAATGTTAAACACCGGTATCATAAACGCGGATAGCAGGGTGGCAACCGCAGCTCCCTCGCCGGGAAACAGAGAGGTTGCCAATGGTATGCCGATCAGGGCGTAGTTGGATCTGAAAACTCCCTGCAAAAGTGCTCCTCTGCATTTTTTCTTGTCGGTAACAAGGATAACGGTAGGTATGGCGAGTCCGAAGATGATTAACAGCGCAACAAAGGAATATATTACGTATCCGAGGTTGACCGTTGAAATGCTTGTTATGCCATAAACGTTGGTGAACAAAAGCACGGGCAGGAATATACGGAAAACCAGCTTGTTCGCCTTTTTGGAGAAATCAGCATCCATAAGACCTGCCTTTTTTAGCAGATATCCCACAGCAACGGTGAGAATTATGGGTGATACCGAGTTGAAAGCAAAAATTAGTGACTTCATTTATATTTCCTCAATATTAAACTTTAAGAATTAATAAGAATTAATTTGTACCGAAAACAGGCTCTGCATAATAATCACCCGGCTCCGGCAGGAAGAAGTTTTCATAAAGCGGAACAAATGCTATGAGATTTCCCTCAGCGTTGTACACATTGCATCCTAACGGCATCCGTGTAATGTCGGAATAGGAAAACACCAGGACATAAGAGGTGGAAATGTATATTTTCTCTATTTCTTTGTCGTTTACAAGACAGCCGTTCATAGCAGTGACGGTATACAAGGGGAATCTGTTGCCGAAGCAATAGTCGCAAATGTGATCGCCGTTTTTGTCTACACATTCACTCAAAGAGATGTTGCAGATATCGCAATCATGGTTTTTGTTCTCGTCAAGGCATACCGATATGGTCTTTAAGCAAATATCGCACATATGGTTTTTATTTGGGTCTGCGCAAACGCTTGTAGACTTGCCGCAATAGTCGCAGAGGTGATCCTTTTCGCTTAAGTCCTTGCACTTGCTCATCTGCGTGTTACATATATCACAGTAGTGATTTATATCGGAGTCGGTGCATTTTGTAATGTTTAGGTTACAAAAATCGCAGTTATGGTCATTGTTTTCGTCTTTACACTTGGTTGCCACCTTGCCACAATGATCACAAAAATGGTTTTCATCAACGTCGTAACAACCTCCTGTATTAACTTGGCATACGTCACAGAAATGATCCCTGTTCTTGTCGGTGGGACAGGTGGTTTTGTCCCCACCGCAGATATCGCATTCGTGGTTTGAATCCTTGTCTGTACAGGAAGTGACAGGGGTTTGGCAGATATCGCAGAGGTGATTGCTGTCAGTGTCAATACAATCGCTGCCGCCCCGGTCGTTGCTACATGATGACAGCACCAGAATAATCATAAGCGGACAGATGATTGCAATTCGCTTTATAAGGCTGACTAAGCCCTTGAGTTCAAAAAATAGCGTCGGCTTTAACATTGGCTTTCCTTTATTTAAGTATTCCGCATTTGAGTGCAGGCATAACCGTGGTATCAACCATCTCATCCACCTGCTCGTCGGTCATAGAAGTGAACATAGCCTTCAGGCCAAGGAAGTTTGATATACCCATAAGCATATAGGCTATAGAATCGGTGTCGGAGAGAAAAACGTCATCATCCTCCCTCAGAGCTCTGGAATAGCTACTCGCAAATGAGGTGTAGTAGTCTACGAACAGCTGTCTGTCAATAGAAAGGCTGCCCCAGATGATATTATATACGTTCGGCTCGGATACGGCGTATTTTATGAAGCATTTGATACCCTCACGCTCCTTGTCGTACCTTGTCTTGCAATCCTTTATATTTTCGGCCAGACGGTCCTTGATCTCCCTTTTGTATGTTTCCATAAGGTATTTGTAAACGTCGGTTTTGGTTTCGAAGTATATGTAAAATGTTCCGACCGCCGTACCGGCGTGCTTGCAGATGTCGGATATAGAGGTTGCGTAAAAGCCGTTTTTTGCGAACAACTCCTCCGATGAAGCCAGCAGCTTTTCCATCTTAGTCTGCCCCAGCTTGGTTTTAGGTATGTTTATTCCCTTGAATTCTAACAATTTCTTTGACATAAATACCTCTTTCGGCGAAAAAATGCTCTTTATTATAACATTTTTTCGGCTCTTTTGCAATAGGTTGTAACAATATTTTTATGCAATGTTTACAAAATATGAATTTATATCAACTTTTACATATTATATATTGACAAATATTGTTATATTTGTTATAATATTAACAGAGAAAATATGAACAATATTCATATTCAAAAAACGGAGGAAAAAATCATGACATTTAGCGAACTTTACGTTGGACAGAAGGCGTCCGTACAGAAGACCTTCACAGACGCAGATCTCAGAGCATTTGCTGAGGTAAGCCTTGACACCAATCCCATACATCTTGATGAGGAATATGCCAAGACAACCATCTTCGGCAAGAGAATCGTACACGGAATTCTTACTTCCGGTCTTATTTCTGCGGTTCTCGCTAACAAGCTTCCCGGCCCGGGTACTATCTATCTCGGTCAGGAGCTCAGATTCACAGCTCCCGTATTCCTTGGCGACCACATCACAGCTGAGGTTGAGATTGCGGAGATCCGTGAGGATAAGCACATTGTAAAGCTCAATACCACCTGCTACAACCAGGACGGCAAGGCAGTTATCACAGGTGCGGCAACTGTTAAATTCAACGGCTAATAAAATCAAGGAGAAATAGAAAAATGGCAAATTACAAGTCCATTCTGTTTGAGCAGATGATCAAGGACTTCGCTGAGAATGAGGTTAAGCCTCTTGCTCAGGAGGTTGACGAGCAGGAGCGCTTCCCGGCTGAGACCGTAGAGAAGATGGCAAAGCTCGGTCTTATGGGAATCATCGTTCCCAAGCAATACGGTGGTGCAGGCGGTGACTACCGCATGTACATTTCTGCTGTTGAGGAGCTTTCCAAGGCATGCGGAACTACGGGCGTTGTGCTTTCCGCACATATGTCGCTTTGCGTAGCACCCATTCTTGAGTACGGCACAGAGGAGCAGAAGCAGAAGTATCTTCCTGACCTCGCATCCGGTAGAAAGATCGGTGCATTCGGTCTTACCGAGCCTAACGCAGGTACCGATGCCGCAAATCAGCAGACCACCGCGGTTGAGATGGATGACCACTACCTTCTTAACGGTAGCAAGATCTTTATCACTAACGCAGGCTATGCATCCACCTACATAATCATCGCTATTACCGGTAAGGGTCCCAAGGGTCCCGAGATGTCGGCATTCATTGTTGAATCCGCGTTCGACGGCTTCTCCGTTGGTAAAAAGGAGAAGAAGATGGGTATCAGAGGTTCTTCTACCTGCGAGCTTATCTTTGAGAACGTTAAGGTTCCCAAGGAGAATCTTCTCGGCAAGCGCGGCGATGGATTTAAGATCGCTATGAAGACACTTGACGGTGGTCGTATCGGTATCGCGGCACAGGCTCTCGGAATTGCAGAGGGTGCGCTTGATGCTACCATTGCTTACGTTAAGTCCAGAAAGCAGTTTAACAGATCCATTTCTCAGTTCCAGAACACACAGTTCGTTCTCGCTGACCTTGCAACCAGAGTTGCTGCTGCAAAGGCTCTTGTTTATGTTGCTACCGATGCGAAGCAGAATAAGCTTCCCACTCTTTCTGTAAATGCTGCACAGGCTAAGCTCTATTCGTCCGAGACCGCTATGGAGGTTACCACAAAGTGTGTTCAGCTTCACGGTGGCTACGGCTACACCCGTGAGTATCCTGTAGAGAGAATGATGAGAGATGCGAAGATCACTGAGATCTATGAGGGAACCAGCGAGGTTCAGAGAATGGTTATCTCCGGCGCGCTTCTCAGAAAGTAAGGTGAATAGATATGAAAATAATCGTTTGTATAAAGCAGGTGCCTAACACCACCGAGATCAAGATTGATCCCATTACCAATACCCTTAAGCGTGACGGCGTTCCCAGCATCATCAACCCTGATGACAAGACTGCCGTTGAGGCGGCTCTTCAGCTTAAGGAAAAGTGCGGCGCAACCGTAACAGTTATCACCATGGGTCCCATGCAGGCTGAGAAGGCTCTTCGTGAGGCTCTCGCAATGGGCGCTGACGAGGCATTCCTTATCAGTGACAGAGCCTTCGCAGGTAGTGATACCCTCGCTACATCTACTATTATCGCAGCGGCTATCAAGAAGCTTGGCGCAGATGTTGTATTCTGCGGTAGACAGGCAATTGACGGCGATACCGCTCAGGTAGGTCCTCAGATCTCCGAGCATCTCGGTATTCCTCAGATTACTTATGCGGCTGCTATCGACTATAACGCAGAGCGCGGTTCTCTTGTTGTTAAGCGTCAGTTTGAGGACAGATACCAGACCCTCGAGGTTAAGGGTCAGTGCCTTATTACCATTCTCTCCACTCTCGATAAGCCCAGATACATGAACGTTTGGGACATCATCGAACAGGATGAGAAGGAGATCGGTATCATCACATTTAATGATATTGAGGTTGACCCTGCGGCTATCGGCCTTAAGGGATCTCCCACAAAGGTTAAGTCCACCGCTACCAAGCAGTTTGACAAGACCATTGAGACTCTCGAGCTTGATCCCGAGAGCGCAGCAAAGGCAATTGTTGACGCACTTAAGTCGCGTCACCTGATATAAGGAGGTAGAGAAAAATGGCTAAGAATATTTGGGTATTCTGCGAACAGCGCGACGGCGAGCTTCAGAGTGTTGCGCTTGAGCTTCTCGGCATTGCGCGCGAGCTGGCTGAAAAGACCGGCGAAAAGGTTGGCGCAATCCTCCTCGGTCACAATATTTCTGCGAAGGCAGGTGAGCTTATCGCATACGGAGCAGACGAGGTTCACGTTGTTGACGATGAAAAGCTTGCAAGCTTCGTTACCGAGCCTTATACTCAGGCGGTTACACAGATCGCAAGAGAGTATACTCCATCGGTTATCCTCTTTGGTGCGACCAGCATCGGTCGTGACCTTGCCCCCAGACTTTCTGCAAGACTTAAGACAGGTCTTACTGCAGACTGTACAAAGCTTGAGATGGATGAGGAGGGCAACCTCTTTATGACCCGTCCTGCTTTCGGTGGTAACCTGTTTGCTACCATTATCTGTCCCGATCACCGTCCCCAGATGTCTACCGTTCGTCCCGGCGTTATGAAGAAGCTGGAGCGCGACGATTCTCGTGCCGGTGAGGTTATCGCGGAGAATATTGCTTGGGATGAGTCCAAGTTTGCCGTTACCGTGCTTGAGGAGGTAAAGGAGGTATCCGGTGTAGATAAGATCGAGGATGCCAAGATCCTTGTTTCCTGCGGTAGAGGCGTTAAGGACGTTGCTCCTGCAAGAGAGCTTGCAGGTAAGGTTGGCGGTTCTCTCGCTTCTTCCCGTGCTCTTGTTGATACCGGTGTGCTTGAGCACAACCGTCAGGTTGGTCAGACAGGTAAGACCGTTCGTCCCGAGGCATATCTTGCATTCGGTATCAGCGGTGCTATCCAGCATCTTGCAGGTATGGAGGAGTCCGAGTTCATCGTTGCCGTAAATACCGACAAGAACGCCCCCATCTTCAAGGTTGCTAACCTTGGTATCGTATCCGACGCAGCAGCGGTTCTTAAGAATCTTAACAAGCTTATTTAATTTTTAATATTCAAAGGAGAAAATCACATGAACAAGGTGTATTTAGTAAGCGCAAAGCGCAGCGCTATCGGATCTATGCTCGGATCGCTCAAGGATATTTCTCCCACATATCTTGGCGCCCAGGTGCTCAAGGCTGCTCTTGCAGAGGCAAAAGTTGATCCCGCGTGGCTCGACGAGGTTATCGTCGGCAACGTTCTTCCTGCAGGAGTAAAGCAGGGCCCCGGCCGTCAGGTTGCCATCGGTGCAGGTGTTCCTATCGAGATTCCCGCATACTCTCTTAACATGGTTTGCGGTAGCGGTATGAAGGCTGTAATGAATGGCGTTCTCTCCATCAAGGCGGGTGCGGCGGAGCTTGTTGCTGCCGGCGGCACCGAGGTTATGAGTGGAGCACCATATCTTGTTCCCGGCAAGACCCGCTGGGGAGCAAAGATGGGCGATATGAAAATGATCGACCATATGATCTATGACTCTCTTACCGATGCTTACAGCGGTCAGCATATGGGTATCACCGCGGAGAATATCGTTGAGAGATTTGGCCTCACCCGTGAGGAGCAGGATGAATTTGCTATCAACTCCCAGCACAAGGCTATTGCAGCTCAGGACGCAGGCAAATTTGTAGACGAAATCGTTCCTATCACTGTAAAGCAGGGTAGAAAGGAATTTGTCTTTGACGCAGACGAATATATTAACCGTACCACTACTCTTGAGAAGCTCGGTACTCTCCGTCCCGCATTCAAGCCCGATGGATCTGTTACTGCAGGTAACGCATCGGGTATTAACGACGGCGCATCATTCGTTATTCTCGCATCTGAAGGTGCTGTTGAAAAATACGGTCTCACTCCTATGGCAGAGATCATTGGCATCGGCCAGGGCGGAGTTGAGCCCGACGTAATGGGACTCGGTCCTGTTCCCGCAGTAAGAAATGCGCTTAAGAACGCAGGTATGAAGCTCTCCGAGATCGAGCTTCTTGAGCTTAACGAGGCATTCGCAGCTCAGTCTCTCGGTGTTGTAAAGCTTCTCTCCGAGGAGCACGGTGAGAGCCGTGAGGCTATCCTTGCCCGCTGCAACGTGAACGGCGGCGCTATCGCTCTCGGTCATCCCGTTGGCGCAAGCGGAAACAGAATCCTCGTAACCCTCGCTCACGAGCTTAAGAGAAGCGGTAAGACATACGGTCTTGCATCTCTTTGTATCGGCGGTGGTATGGGTACTGCTGTTATCATTAAAAATATTTAATTTAGAAAGGCGGAAATGTAATGAGATTACAGGATAAAGTAGCAATAATTACCGGTGGCGCAAAGGGTCTCGGCGGTGAGATGGCTCAGACCTTCGCAAAGGAAGGCGCAAAGGTTATCGCAGTAGATATGGCTCCTCTCACCTATGAGTGCGAGGGCGTTGAGTACTATCAGCTTAACGTTACCGACAGCGAGGCTTGTAAGGCTCTCTTCGAGTACGCTAAGGAGAAGTACGGTAGAATCGATATTCTCGTAAACAACGCAGGTATCACCCGCGATGCTATGACCAGAAAGATGACCGATGATATGTGGGATCTTGTTATCGATATCAACCTTAAGGGTGTATTCAATCTCACCCGTTACGTTGGTCCCTTCATGGAGGAGATCGGCGGCGGTAGCATTATCAACATTTCCTCTGTTGTTGGTGAATACGGCAACATCGGTCAGGCGAACTATGCCGCTTCTAAGGCTGGCGTTATCGGTCTTACCAAGACCTGGGCTAAGGAGTTTGCAAGAAAGGGTGTTCCTGTAAGAGTAAACGCTATCGCTCCCGGCTATATTATGACCGATATGATGAAGACCGTTCCCGAGGATCTGATTAAGAAGTTTGCAGGACTTACTATGCTCGGCAGACTTGGACAGCCCTAGGAGATTGCAAAGGCAGCTCTCTTCCTTGCATCTGACGACTCCTCTTACGTTACCGGACACGTTCTTTCGGTAAATGG
>JAGCLY010000001.1 GCA_017646745.1 Clostridia bacterium | reverse complement strand
TGTTGTTCTCGAAGATGTTGGCCTCTGTTGTAGGAACAACCACAGGCTCCTCGTCTGCTACTACGCTGTGAGAGATTGCGCTTGCTGCAGGTGTAATTGCCTCTGCAACAACAATAGGCTCTGCAACGAAGGGGATCTGCTCGTCTGCAAGAGTAACCGCTTCTGCTGCATCCTCGAAGATGTTTGCCTCGGTAGTAGGAATAACAACGGGTGTTTCCTCTGCCACTGTGGTATGAGCTATTGCGCTTGCCGCAGGTGTAATTGCTTCGGGAATAATAATAGGCTCTGCAACGAAGGGTATCTGCTCATCAGCAAGCTGGCTTGCAGCAATGTTGTTCTCGAAGATGTTGGCCTCGGTGGTAGGAATTACTACAGGCTCTTCGTCTGCTACAACTGTATGCGCTATTGCGCTTGCTGCAGGTGTAATTGCCTCAGGAATAACGACAGGCTCTGCAACGAAGGGCATCTGCTCGTCAACAAGCTGGCTTGCAGCGATGTTGTTTTCGTAGATATTGGCCTCGACGGTAGGAATAACAACGGGTGTTTCCTCTGCCACTGTGGTATGAGCTATTGCGCTTGCCGCAGGTGTAATTGCCTCTGGAATAAGTATAGGCTGAGGAACGAAGGGCATCTGCTCGTCAACAAGCTGGATTGCAGCGATGTTGTTTTCGTAGATGTTCGCCTCGGTGGTAGGAATAACAACGGGTGTTTCCTCTGCCACTGTGGTATGAGCTATTGCGCTTGCCGCAGGTGTAATTGCCTCTGGAATAAGTATAGGCTGAGGAACGAAGGGCATCTGCTCGTCAACAAGCTGACTCGCAAAGATACTGCCCTCGAAGATGCTCGCCTTGGTCTCGGGAATCTCAACAGGCTCTTCTGCCGCAGCTGCCATAAACGCAAAAGGTATAGAGGGAGATGCGGGCGCCGCCTCTGCGATGGGCTCTGCCACCGGTGCGGGCGCAGGAGAAGCCAGATCGGCACTAAGAATAACTGTGTTAGCGGTGTTCTCAAATATAGATGCGCTGATCTGTACGGTACCGTCCTCGTCCCCGGAGGTATAGATAGTAATCGGAACGTTTTGTATGAAAGAAATGGGATCCGACAGAGGAACGCCGGGTGCTACCCTGCCCACCTGAGGGGGCGCAGCCTCTGTAACCGGAGAGTCCACAAGGGTGGTGGGCTGATATCTTTCCTCGGTAATTGTAGCTGCGGGAGGTACAAATACTCCTGTGGTAGGAGTAGCGTTGGTTGCAATATATGCGAAAGGAGAGGTCTGAGGGGGAGCTGCAGGGTCAACATCATCGTCATTAAGGTGGGTCTCGTAGGACTGGAATGTGCTATCCAGCTCACCCATAGAAATAGGATTGTTGGCAACTGCCTCAAACACTGTATTATTAACGTTATCATCCGCTCCGTACGCAAAGGGATCTGCGCCTATGTTAGCGGCAGTAACGGGATTGATAGGCTTCTCGGTAATAACGAAGCCATCAAGACCCTTTAAGGTCTTTACGGGCTCAAGCTCACTGAGAATAGCGGCAGGGGGCTCCAGGGTTTCAAGGAATACCGTGTCGGGTGCATCCCACTTGGCATCGTCAAGATCGACGTAAAGCTGAGCGGTGCCCTCCACATCATCCTTCCACTCTCGTTCCACCTTGCTATTTCTTATAGCACTGTAGATCATAGCCGAGCATATCACAGCGGATATAATGGCTACAACCACAAAGATAAACTTGTAGAATTGGGGGTCAGACCAGTATGACTTCTGCGCTGCACCATCTGCCGATTCCGCAAAAACAATTACGGTCATGGACA
Source organism: Clostridia bacterium (assembly GCA_017646745.1). Classification (GTDB taxonomy): domain Bacteria; phylum Bacillota; class Clostridia; order Oscillospirales; family CAG-272; genus UBA1740. The sequence goes on along the minus strand of JAGCLY010000001.1, from coordinate 25,262 downwards.
TAATGAGAATGCAAGCAAGAATCACGGCTGCCACAATTTTTTTGTTTCTCATAGATTTCATACTCTCTCCATTTCATCACTTAACGACGCAAACCCTTATTGCGACGGTGAAATTTATGTAATATCACGCATAATAATACGCACTACGCGCGAATATTTGTATACGAATACAATTATAGCACTTATTCGTCACAAAATCAAGGGCTTATTAAAAAATATTAAAAAATATTAAATAAAAAATGGGAAGCCGAAGCTTCCCACTTGAAAAGTAGTATTTAATCAACCTTCTGGTACTTAACAAGACCGATCTTGATGTACTTTACACCGTTTTCCTCACCGGTTGCGAAATCATACTCGGACTCAACTTCCTCGCCCTTATCATTCACAAAAGTAAAGGTGATCTCATCGCCATCATCATCAAGCTCATACTTTCCCTCTTCAACAGTTTCCTTACCCAAGGAATTTGTGGTTACGGTAACCTTACCGAAGGGACTGAACTCGTATGTAACCGAGGACTTGCCAATGAGGAGGTCTAACTCTGCCTTGTAAGAGCCGCTGAGAGATTTGCCACAAGCAGCAAGTGTGAGAAGAGTGCATACGAGAAGAGCGCATACGAGAACTGTAGAAATGATTTTTTTCATGTGTGTACTCCTTTCATTTTAAGTCACTATCTATGACTTTATTTATATTTTAACATGTCAGAAGACATTTGTCAACAATCTTTTTTGTGACTTAGTCACATTTTTCTCATAATTTATTGACAAATACAAACAATTTGAGTAAAATATACGAAGGCACAAAAAAGAGGTAGAAAAAATGAAATTATCAAATATATTCAAGCATCTTTCCCTGGTGCTAAGACATAAGTGGCGTGTTTTTATTAATTGCTCAAAATGCGGACTTGTTTGGCGAGGCGCGGTTCACGATTTATCAAAATTCACTCCCACAGAGTTTTTTGAAAGCGTAAAATACTATCAGGGCAACCGTTCGCCCATTGGAGTTTGCCGCAGAGAGACAGGATATAGCAAGGCGTGGCTTCACCACAAGGGCAGAAACAAGCATCATATAGAATACTGGACCGACCCGGAGTGCCAGGTTCAGCCGCTTATGCCCTACAAATATGCTGTGGAATGCGTGTGCGACAAGCTGGCCGCAACCAGAACCTACGCAGGTAAAAATTATTCCCCAGATCTCCCTCTCATGCATTGGAACAAATACGGATGCAAGGTTCAGGGAAACCCAAAAACAATGCAGTTTATGGAAGAGATTTTTATCGACGTTGAGCGGCATGAAGAAAAACACGTGCTGAGCAAGAAATATATGAAGAAAAAATATCAAGAGGTATGCGGTAAATGAATGAAAGCCTAATAAAACCGACCTTTTCTTTAAAGAAAATATGGCCGATAGTAAAAGAAAATGCAGTGCTGATAATCGCCATCCTCGCTGCGGTAATTACCTCTCTCATAGTACCGCCCGATGAGAAGTATATTGAATACTTCGATTTCAAGACGCTCTCCTGCCTGTTCTGCGTTCTGGCAGTGGTATGCGCCCTCAGAAACATAAGATTTTTCTACACCCTGGCAAAGGCAATCGTGCGTAAGTTCAGAAATGCCAAGGTGGCCATTCTGGCGCTGGTGTACATAACCTTTATCGGGTCTATGCTGATAGCCAACGATATGGCCCTGCTGACCTTCCTGCCCCTCGGATACTTTATACTGCACACAACCGGCAAGGAAAAATATCTTGCCTTTGCATTTATAATGCAAAACATTGCCGCAAACCTGGGAGGAATGCTAACCCCCTTTGGCAATCCTCAAAATCTGTATCTCTACTCAAAATTCAACATTCCCGACGCAGAGTTCGTATCCATAATGTTCCCACCCTTTTTGGTGGCAATAATACTTATAACCGCCTGCTGTCTTATTTTTGTAAAAAGCGAGCCGCTTGAAATTGAAGAAAAGGCGGCGAGCCTGCCGATATGGCGAGTAGTCGTATATCTCGCCCTGTTTGCGGTGGCAATACTGATGGTGTTCAGATTTATGCCATACCAGATCGGACTGATCATCATTCCCCTGGCGCTTCTGTTCCTTGACAGACAGGCACTGCTTCAGGTGGATTACGGACTGCTCTTTACCTTCGTATTCTTCTTCATATTTGCAGGTAATATGGGACGAATCGATGCGGTAAGAGAGTTCTTCTCCTATCTGCTCGGCATCAATACACTTATATTCTCGGCAATGAGCTGTCAGTTTATCAGCAACGTGCCATCAGCAATACTTCTGTCACAGTTTACCGACAACTACCGTGACCTGCTGCTTGGTGTGAACATCGGCGGCGCAGGTACGCTGATTGCTTCGCTTGCCAGCCTTATTACCTTCAAGGAGTATACCAAGCAGGATCCCAAGCACACCTTGAGCTATGTATTGAAGTTTACCGCCTTCAACTTTGCATTCCTTATTTTATTAACAGTATTCTGCTACCTTATAGGGTGATTTTCGGAGCTCTTCCTTTTGGAGGAGCTCCTTTACATATTTTCGGGGTATATCCCCTGCTCTATCATTCCGTCAAGAAAGTCTCTCAGCTCTATTCTGTCCTCCCGGTAGGTAATTCCCCGCCATACCTCGCCGCAATCTATAACCCTAACCCTCGCTCTGCCACATTCGACAAGCTCGGATATTACCGTTGGCAGATAAAATTCGCATCCGAGAGGATTTGATTTCAGGCCATCCTCTAAAAATTTTGAAAGCCGTACTCTGCATTCATCTATAACGTAGGTCTTTAGTCCCCATAAATTCATAGATACCACAGATGATGGATCGAGTATGACTTTTTCTGCCGAGGTCGCATGAATTTTGCCGCCGTCACCTACTATACCGCACACCTCTCTTATATCAGCGAGATAACCGTCCTCTACTCTGCACACCCCTCGGCATACGCCACCGTTCTTGCTTAGTGTATTACCCAGCCTATAGCCTATCATTGCCAGCTCGGCAGAGTCCAAATTATCCGACGAAAGGAAATTATAAATCTCACAAAATGCCCCTCTGCCATAAAAATCGTCAGCGTTTATAACAGCAAAGGGGGAGTCCAGCTTTCCGCAAAGGCAAGAAATGGCGTGAGCGGTACCCCATGGTCGTGATCTGCCGATGGGAACATTAAATCCGGTAGGAATATCCCAAAGCGCCTGATAGACAATATCAACCTTTATCCCCCACTGATTGTGACGCATAGACAAAATACGTCTGAAATCCTCTTCATTTTCCTTCTTAATAATAAAAACCACACGCTTAAAGCCTGCAAGAATAGCATCATATACCGAATAATCTATCAAGATATGGCCGAAGCTGTCGGCCTCGATTATCTGCTTTAGTCCGCCAAAGCGACTGCCCATTCCTGCCGCCATAATAACAAGAGATGGCTCTATAACACATCACTCCCTTCAAAAACAATATATGCAAAAGACAAAATAAGAAAAATAAGGACAAAATCTGCCCGAGGTATTGAAAATTATAAACCGTAGAGGTATAATATAAGCGTAAAAAAACAGAAAGGATATATGTTATGAGCAAATTTCAGGTTATAGAGCATCCTCTTATTCAGCATAAGCTTACTATTATGCGTGAGAAGGACACACCTACCAGCGAGTTCAAGCAGCTGCTTGACGAGATATCCATGCTTATGGGCTATGAGATCACAAGAAACCTTCCTACCGAGGACGTAGAGATCGAGACACCCATTTGCAAAACTGTACAGAAGAAGATTTCGGGCAAGAAGCTTGCTATCGTTCCCATTCTCAGAGCAGGTCTCGGAATGGTTGACGGTCTGCTTCGCCTTGTTCCCGTAGCGAGAGTAGGTCACATCGGTCTTTACCGTGACCCCGAGACCCATCTCCCCGTTGAATATTACTGCAAAATGCCCCCCGAGCTTGAGGAAAGACAGGTTATTATCGTTGACCCTATGCTTGCGACAGGCGGATCTGCCAGCGACGCTATCACCATGGTTAAAAACAAGGGCGCAAAGAATATTATGATGATGTGTCTTGTTGCATCGCCCGAGGGCGTTAAGAAGGTGCAGGAGGATCACCCCGACGTAGACATCTATGCGGCGGCTCTTGACGAATATCTTAACGATCACGCTTACATCGTTCCCGGTCTGGGCGATGCAGGCGACAGAATCTTTGGCACAAAGTAAATTCGAAATTAAAAGAGATCTTAGGAAAGGAGGCAGGATATGAGAGAGCTTATTATAGGCCCTAACGACGCAGGTCAGAGGCTGGACAAATTTATAACCAAGACCTTGGATCTGCCAATGAGTCTGCTGTATAAGTCAATAAGGCTTAAAAAAATCAAGGTCAACCGTAAGCGAGCCGAGAATAACACGATTCTTCATGAAGGCGATACTATCCAATGCTTCCTTGCCGAGGAGTTTTTTGAGAAAAAAACAGACACTCATTCATATGAGAGCATAAACGTTCATCTTGATATTATATATGAGGATGAAAATATAATGCTACTTAACAAGCGTCCCGGTGTATCTGTGCACGAGGACGAAAAAGGATCGACCAACACACTGATCACTCACGTTCAGGCATATCTATATCAGAAGGGCGAATACCGTCCCGATGAGGAGCAGTCCTTTGCCCCTGCCCTGTGCAACCGTATCGACCGAAACACCGGCGGTATTGTAATCGCGGCAAAGAATGCCGAGTCGCTCCGTGTAATGAATGAAAAGATAAAGATGCGTGAGATTGATAAATTCTATCTTGCGGCAGTTCACGGTATTCCAAAGCCCGAGTCGGCTACCATAAGGGGTTATCTCTTAAAGGACGAGAAACAAAACATAGTTCGTGTGTATGAAAAAAATCCCCCTCGAGGTGCGAAGGAGATTATTACCAAGTATAAGGGTGTTGCAAAAAGAAGCGACTCCGCTCTTATTGAGGTAGAGCTACTGACAGGACGCACCCACCAGATACGCGCCCACATGTCCTACATCGGTCATCCGCTTATCGGTGACGGCAAATACGGAATTAACAAGGATGATAGATCGAAGGGCTACAAGTTCCAGGCGCTTTATTCCTATCGCCTGCGTTTCAGCTTTGATACAAGCGAACCCACCGTTCTCGATTACCTGAATGGCAAGGAGTTCAAGATACCGAAGAAGGATATCTATTTCACCAAAGAATATTTTTAAGTAAAAAAAGGCACGTAAAAACGTGCCTTTTTCTTATTTTCCTGTAGAGCCAAAGCCACCTGCTCCACGGACAGTATCGGATAGCTCGTCACTTTCCTCAAATTCCGCCTTTAAGAACGGAACAATGGCAAGCTGAGCAATTCTCTCTCCATTTTCAATGATTCGGATAGACTCGCCATGATTATGGAGTGCGACCATAACCTCTCCACGGTAGTCGGCATCAATAACGCCAACCTTGTTTGCCGGGGCAAGGTCCTTTTTGGATGCAAGTCCGCTTCTGGCAAAGATAAGACCGCAATATCCCTCGGGAATTTCAACCGATATACCGGTATGTATAAGCTTAGTTTCGTGGGGCGCAATTTCTACCGACTCATCAAGCAGAGCATAAAGATCCGCGCCTGCAGAAAACTCTGTACCATAGGTAGGAGTTATTGCTTTTTGATGTAGCTTTTTAAACTTAATTTTCATAGTATTTATCCTCCTTACAGCCTGACCAAATGACTACTCTACCCTGACTTCCGGTTTCATTCAAATCAATAACACGCTGATTTTTTGACCCACGGAAGCGAAGTCCGAGGCCTTTTTCTTCCTCGATGTATCTGCCGTCCACAAGCACATCTACGCATGAGAGAAGCCGGGCGGTTATAGGCAGAAAGGAACGATGCTCTCCCCTGCCACCGATAAGCTCCTCATAGAGGTTGCCTGTATATAGCCAGACGGTTTTGTCGGGATAGCGGCGCTTAAACTCACAGAGCAGGGCCAGCACCTCGGGCTGATTCTCCGGCTCCATAGGCTCGCCACCAAGAATAGTAAGTCCTCTGACTGCGGGATTATCTGCCGCAGCAAAAATCTCTGCCGCAGCTGCCTCGTCAAAGAGCTTACCATAGGTAAAATCCCAGGTTTCGGGCTGAAAGCAGCCCTTACATCTATTGCGGCAGCCGCTGACGAAGAGGCTAACTCTGATTCCCTCTCCGTTAGCGATGTCGCATCTGTTTATTTTAGCATAGTTCATCTACGTCTCACACCTCATTTTGAATTCCGAATTCCTAATTTCGAATTCAAAAATTCTCCTGTGTGAGAATTTTTGCAGGCGGCAACCTGCTCGGGAGTACCGCAGGCAACGATTGTTCCGCCGCCGTCACCGCCCTCGGGACCCAGGTCGATAATATAATCGGCAGTTTTAATAAGATCAAGGTTATGCTCTATAACCACGACGGTATTGCCGCCGTCAGCAAGACGCTGCAAAATTCCGATAAGTTTGGACACGTCTTCGGTATGAAGGCCTGTGGTAGGCTCGTCGAGAATATATATAGTCTTTCCTGTCGAGCGCTTTGCCAGCTCGGTGGCCAGCTTAACTCTCTGCGCCTCGCCACCCGAAAGAGTGGTAGAGGACTGACCGATCTTGATATATCCAAGACCAACGTCGAAGAGTGTCTGAAGCTTTCGCTGTATAGCCGGGATTCCGTCAAAGAAGGTCATTCCCTCCTCTACAGACATCTCCAGCACGTCGTATATATTCTTTCCCTTATACTTAACGTCCAGGGTGTCACGGTTGTAGCGCTTTCCCTTACAAACATCGCACTTAACGTATACGTCGGGCAGGAAGTTCATCTCGATACATTTCACGCCGTCGCCCTCGCAGGCTTCACAGCGCCCACCCTTAACATTAAAGGAAAATCTGCCCGAGCTGTATCCCTTTGCCTTTGCATCTCTGGTTGAGGCGAACAGGTTACGTATTTCGGTAAACAGACCTGTATAGGTTGCGGGATTAGACCTGGGTGTGCGTCCGATAGGGCTCTGGTCAATGGCAATAACCTTATCCAGATGCTCCATACCTTCAATGCGCTCGCACTCGCCGGGATAGGTGATGGCACGGTTAAGGTCGCGCGCCAGGCTTCTGTACAAAATAGAATTGATAAGCGAGGATTTTCCACTGCCCGAAACGCCTGTAACAGCAGTAAAGGTGCCGAGAGGAATATCCACGTCAATGTTTTTAAGATTGTTTTCCGCCGCGCCTATAATACGCAGGAAATTGCCGTTGCCTGATCTTCGTGATGTAGGAACAGCAATAGATTTTTTACCCGAAAGATATGCGCCGGTGATAGAATCGGGATATTGGGCAATCTGCTCGGGAGTACCGGTGGCAACGATCTCACCGCCGTGAATACCTGCGCCCGGTCCAACGTCAACGATAAAGTCGGCCTCACGCATGGTGTCCTCATCATGCTCAACAACGATAACGCTGTTGCCGAGATCACGAAGCTTTTTCAGCGTGCCGATAAGCTTGCCGTTATCACGCTGGTGCAGACCAATGCTGGGCTCGTCAAGAATATAAAGCACACCGGTAAGCGATGAGCCGATCTGTGTAGCAAGACGGATACGCTGAGCCTCACCGCCCGAAAGCGTACCTGCGGTACGGGCAAGATTGAGGTAATCCAGTCCGACGCTGATGAGGAATGAAAGGCGGGCCTTAATTTCCTTAAGGATCTCCTTTGCGATCTTCGCCTGCTCCTCACCAAAGGTGAGACCCTCAACAAAGGAAAGCATTTTATCAATAGAGAGGTGGCATATTTCGTCGATATTAAGACCGCCGACGGTCACACCGAGCACCATATCCGACAGACGTCTGCCACGGCACCTGGGACATGCAACCTCCTCAACAAATTCCTGATAATAGTCACCGCCCTGCATCTTCATACGCTTCTCTATCATAGGAACGATGCCGTCAAAGGTAGCGACCTGATCTTTACCGTATCCTCCAAAATAGCGGACAACGCTGTATTTCTTTGCGCCGGTGCCGTACATAAGAGCCTGCATAGCCTCGTCGGAGAACTCCGAGAGTGGTGTGTTAAGGTCAAATCCGTAGCTCTCGCCAACCTTGGCGATCAGAGGACCCGTCCAGGAATCCTCGGTCATGCTCTTAAATCCGTTTACGTTAATACCGCCCTCACTGAGCGAAAGATGCTTGTGAGGGATAAGCTTTTTCACCGATATGCGCTGCATATTTCCAATACCCGAGCACTCCTGACAAGCGCCAAAGGGATTATTGAAGGAGAACATTCTCGGCTCAAGCTCGGGGAATGAAATTCCGTGCTCCTCGCAGGCATATTTTTGCGAGAACTCAAGCTCCTCGCCCTCCTTACCGTCACGGTCAACAACGAGAATTCTCACCCTGCCGTCGGCAACCTTTATGGCAGACTCAACCGAATCCGAAAGGCGGGAGCGAATATCCCCACGCAGCACAAGTCGGTCGAGAACAATATCAATATCGTGCTTCAAATTTTTATCCAGATCAATCTGCTCGGAAAGATCGTACATATTTCCGTCAACACGCACCCTGGCAAAGCCGCCCTTCCTGGCGTCGGCAAAGACCTTTTCGTGCATACCCTTCTGTCCCCTGACAACGGGTGAAAGCACCATAAACCTGGTGCCCTCGGGCAGCATCATAATGCGGTCAACTATCTGGTCCAGACTCTGCTGAGAAATCTCCTTGCCGCAGACGGGACAGTGAGGTACACCAACCCTTGCATAAAGCAGACGGAGATAATCGTATATCTCGGTCACGGTACCTACGGTAGATCTGGGGTTCTTGGATGTGGTCTTCTGGTCGATAGAAATTGCGGGAGAAAGCCCCTCAATAAGATCAACCTCGGGCTTATCCATCTGGCCAATGAACATTCTGGCATAGGACGAGAGGCTCTCTACAAAGCGCCTATGCCCCTCGGCATAGAGGGTATCAAAGGCGAGAGAGGACTTTCCGCTGCCAGAGAGGCCGGTTAAAACAACCAGCTTATCTCTCGGTATTGTGACCGAAACATCCTTTAAATTATTAACTTTTGCCCCTTTAATGACAATATTTCTTGACATTTTGCGTCTAAAATCCTTTATTTTTGATTTTTCAATTCCTTTATCCTATCACGGATATAGGCGGCTTTTTCAAATTCAAGCGTTCTTGCGGCCTCACGCATTTCAGCGCTAAGCTGCTCTATCATCCTCTCACGCTGAAGCTTGGTAAGCTTTTTTTCGGCCTCGGGCTTTGCCTTCCTGCCGATCTCAATAACGTCGGCCACAGCCTTCTTAACGCTCTCGGGAGTGATGCCGTTTTTCTCATTATATTTCATCTGGATACCACGGCGGCGCTCGGTTTCATCAATAGCCGCACGCATAGAGCCGGTGATACGGTCGGCATACATAATAACGTGGCCGTTGACGTTTCTCGCCGCGCGTCCGATGGTCTGAATAAGCGAGGTTTCACTACGAAGGAAGCCCTCCTTATCTGCATCAAGAATAGCAACGAGAGATACCTCGGGAATATCTAGTCCCTCACGAAGCAGGTTGATGCCGACCAGCACGTCGAATTCACCAAGACGGAGATCACGGATGATCTCCATACGCTCAAGTGTTTCCACCTGGTGATGTATATATTTAACCTTAATTCCGTGGGTGGAGAGATACTCGGTCAGATCCTCTGCCATATTCTTGGTCATAGTGGTGACAAGCACCTTTTCCCCCCTCGATGTGGTGGCTCTGATCTCACCGATAAGATCGTCTACCTGCCCCTCAATAGGACGGACGTCGATCTTAGGATCAATAAGTCCTGTGGGACGGATAAGCTGCTCGGCAACCGAGGAGCTCTCCTGCTTTTCATATGGGCCGGGAGTTGCGCTGACGAATATAGTCTGGCCCAGCTTTTCCTCAAATTCCTCAAAGAACAGCGGTCTGTTATCAAATGCCGAAGGCAGACGGAAGCCGAAGTCAACAAGGTTCTTTTTACGGGCAAAATCACCGCCCGACATTCCTCTGACCTGCGGCAGGGTAACATGGCTCTCATCTATAAAGGTAATAAAATCCCTTGGGAAATAGTCAAGCAGAGTATGGGGAGTTGAGCCCGCCGGTCTGCCCGAAAGCACACGGGAATAGTTCTCTACACCCGAGCAGAAGCCAACCTCACGAAGCATCTCAAGATCATACTTGGTTCGCTCCTCGATGCGCTGAGCCTCTATGAGCTTTTTCTGCGACTTAAAATACTCTACCCTCTCGATCATTTCCTGCTCGATCTCAAGGAGCGCCGCCTCACGCTTGTCGTCAGACACGGCATAGTGGGTTGCAGGGAAAATAGCAACGTAAGAGAGGTGCTCGGTGATCTCTCCGGTCAAGGGATTAACACGGGAAATTCTATCTATCTCGTCGCCGAAGAACTCAATACGTATGGCGCTGTCACGCTTTGATGCAGGAAATACCTCGACCGTATCGCCACGGATACGGAACTTGTTACGTACAAAATTAACGTCGTTGCGCTCATAACTAATGGACACAAGACGGCGGACAAGCTCATCACGGGACATTTGCTGTCCCTCTCTAACAGACACCAGCAGATTCTGGTACTCCAGCGGATCACCGAGAGTATAAATACAGGATACCGAAGCGACAATAATAACGTCGCGCCTTTCAAAAAGTGCGCTTGTGGCGCTATGGCGAAGCATATCTATCTCCTCGTTAACCATAGCGTCCTTTTCAATATAAACATCCTTGCCGGGTATATAAGCCTCGGGCTGATAATAATCGTAATAGGAAACAAAATATTCTACCGCATTCTCGGGGAAAAAGGCACGGAACTCGGTGCAAAGCTGAGCCGCAAGGGTCTTGTTGTGCGCAAGCACGAGGGTGGGTCTGTTAAGGTTGGCTATAACATTTGCCATAGTAAAGGTCTTACCCGATCCGGTTACACCCAGCAGGGTCTGCGCACGCTCGCCCGCCAGAATGCCGTCTGTCAAAGCACGAATAGCCTCGGGTTGATCGCCCGTGGGCAAAAAGTCGCTTTTCAGCTTAAATTTTCCGTCTGTCATATTATCTCCCCCCTTTTTTTGCTATTTTAAGATATTTTCACATTTATATTGTACCACAAAATAATAGTTATGTAAAGAGAAAATAAAAATTCAGTTGACAAATAACGACTTTTGTTGTACAATACTGTTTGTACGAATTTTTAAGGAGAATTAATATGATTAAGAAAATAGACCACACACTGCATATTGTAATCGAAATTGTAGAGATCATCATTGCGGTTATCACACTCGGCGCTATGGGTTATATGCTCTTTCAGGAGGTATTCCAGATCTTTACCGTTGACGGATATCTGAATGACCCCTCCCATTTCCTTCACAACGTACTTACAATCGTAATTGGACTTGAGTTTGTAAGCATGCTTATCGATCTTACTCCTGCAAACACCCTGGAGGTTCTTATCCTCGCAATCGCAAGATACGTTATAATCGACCACACAAATGCTATCAGCAACATCGTTTGCGTTATCTGTATCGCAGGTCTTTTCGCAATCAAGAAGTTCCTTATCCCTAAGGACGATCTTAAGAAGAGCATCTCGGGTAACCTTAAGAACCACGATTAAATTCGAAATTCGAAATTAAAAACAAAAAGACACAAGGCTTTTGCATATCAATGCGGTCCTGTGTCTTTTTTTATTAAACAAGCTTTACTTAAAGATGTTTATTTGAAAAATCGATAAAATGCGAAGATTTTGTACTGCCAGCCTTAGTTACCTAAGGCAAAGTGCAAAACTCTGAAGCAGTTTGCGATTTTAAGCGTCCCAGTTGTGGTAAACTGCGTTTACATCATCATCCTCGTTAAACTTATCGAGCATCTTCTCCATATTGGCGATGTCCTCCTCGCTGGTGAGCTCTACATAGGTAGAGGGTACCTTTGCAAGGTCTGCAGTGTTGATCTGATAGCCAAGAGCAATGATTGCGTCACGAACTGCATCGAGATCCTCGGATGCGGTGTAGATGGTGTACTCACCCTCATCGGACTTAATGTCCTCAGCACCTGCCTCGAGAGCATCTTCCATGATCTTATCCTCGTCGATCTCCTCGTCCTCGTCAACGATGGTGATAACGCCCTTCTCCTCAAAGAGATAGCCTACACAGCCGTTCTGACCGAGGTTGCCGCCGTACTTAGAGAATGCGGCACGAACGTTACCTGCGGTACGGTTACGGTTGTCGGTCTGGGTCTCAACGATGATAGCAACACCCGAGGGGCCATAGCCCTCGTATACGATCTCCTCGAAGTTGATATCGCTGCTGTCGGTAAACTTCTTGATAGTACGCTGAATGTTATCGTTAGGCACGTTATTAGCCTTTGCCTTAGCGATAAGATCTCTGAGCTTAGAGTTGTTGTTAGGATCGGGACCGCCCGCCTTAATAGCTACAGCCATCTCCTTACCGATCTTGGTAAAGATCTTCGCCTTGGCAGCATCAGCCTTTTCCTTCTTGTGCTTGATATTATTCCATTTAGAATGTCCTGACATATATTTCTCCTATAAAATGCAGAATGCAGAATGCAAAATGCAGAATTGTTTATATTTTTTCGGGGCTCTGCATGCAGATAAGATGCAGGGCGGTACGAAGCACCTGATTGGTTGCTCTGGTAAGTGCGATACGGCTCTCGCGAAGCTTATCGTCCTCGCAGTTAACGATGCTGCACTCGTGGTAGAAGCGATTGAACGCTGCGCAGAGGTCGAGGATATATCTGGTAACGATAGAAGGCTCGTAATCTGCGATAGCGGCGTTAATACGCTCGGGGAATACCGAGATAGTCTTAGCGAGCTGGGTCTCAAGCTCGGAAAGAGGTGCATCGGTCATTGCAAGGCCGCAGTCCCCTGCCTTCTCAAGAATAGAGCAGGTACGGGCATAGGTGTACTGTGCGTAAGGACCGGTGTTACCGTCGAAGGAAAGGGCGTCCTCCATCATAAAGTTGATGTCACGCATACGGTTGTTGGAAAGATAGTGGAATACTATTGCGCCAACGCCAACCTTCTCTGCGATAGCCTGACACTCTGCCTCGTCGGGATGCTTCTCACGGGCGATCTCCTTAACACACTCAATAGCCTCGGCAAAGAGATCCTTAAGCAGGATAACGTTACCCGTTCTGGTAGCAAGCTTTGCGCCGTTAATGCTAACGATGCCGTAGGGAACGTGAACGAGCTGGTCGTGCCAGTCGTAGCCCATAAGCTCAACAACCTTGAACCACTGTGCAAAGTGAAGCGACTGCTGTGCGGCGGTAACGTAGATAGCCTTATCAAAATTATACTCGCCCTTACGGTAAACCGCAGCGGCAATGTCACGGGTGGGATAGAGAGTAGAGCCGTCACGCTTAAGGATAAGGCAGACAGGCATATTCCACTTCTCAAGATTAACGATAGATGCTCCGTCGTCGATCTCAAGAAGATTCATGTCACGAAGCTTCTGCACCTGGGCAGGCATCTTGTCGGTATAGAAGGACTCGCCCTTGTAGGAGACGAACTCGATGCCGAGAAGCTTATATGTTCTCTGATATTCCTCAAGGCTGACGTCTACGAACCAGCGCCAGAGAGCAATGTTCTCCTCGTCAAACTCCTCGAGCTTCTTAAACTCGGCACGGGATGCGTCTGCGAGGGGAGACTTCTTCTCCTCATTAGACTCCTGCTCTGCCTTGATCTCGTTGTTGATACGAACGTAAAGCTTAACGAGCTCGTCAACACCGCCCTGCTCTATGGTAGCCTTATCACCCCACATCTTGTAGGCGACGATAAGCTTACCGAACTGGGTTCCCCAGTCACCGAGATAGTTAATACCAACACACTTGTAGCCTGCGAACTCGTGAAGGAGCTTAAGGCTGTGGCCGATAACGGTGGTGCCGAGGTGGCCGATATGGAAGGGCTTCGCTACGTTAGGAGAGGAGTAGTCGAGAACGACAGTCTTGCCCTCACCGTTCATAGGCGAGCCGTATTTGTCACCGAGAGAAAGCACCTCGCCAGCAACTCTCTTAGAGAAGGAGGGGCCGTCAATTTTGAAGTTAAGATAACCGTTTACTGCGGTTACAGAAGCGAATTCATCGCACTTAATAGCAGATGCGATCATCTCTGCAATCTGCACGGGAGAGCGACGAAGGCTCTTGGACAGACGGAAGCAAGGAAGCGCAATATCGCCCATAGTTCTGTCTGGCGGATATTCAAGCATAGTGAATATTTCCTCTGCCGAGAGAAGTCCCTCGCCAAAGCCAGCGCTTACAGCATCGGCAATCAGCGCCGCTGTGTTTTTCTTTAAAGTAAGCATATATTTACCTCGTGATTATAATCAAAATGAATTAAAGAGAATTTCTCATCCTCACGTACTCGCCGTCGGGCTCAGCCTTAACGAGAGTAGCGGGAATGAAGGTGGAAAATCTGAATACGTATGCCATAGCCGACTCAAAGCCGCTTACAAGATAGAACTCGCCGTCCCTCTCGCATACGGTGATGTCAGAAAGCTCCTCGCCTGCCTCAAGAATCGCCGACTTAGGAGAAAGGGTGTCGCCGTCCAGCTCCATCTCGGGGAAATGAATTCTCTCGGGAGAGAGATAAACCTTCTTATAAGACTTATCCTTTTGCCAGAGAGCAAAGGACTCGATAATTCTATCGGCAATCTGATCGGGTGTAGCCACGGTGGTATCTACAATGAGCGAATAATTAGAAAGATCTTTGATATTAACACCGTACTGCTCGGTATAGCGCTTTTTCTCGCTCTCACGGCGGGACCTGGTGCAATCAATTGTTTCCTCAAGAGTGGCATTGTGCTCGCCCTGTCTGTTAGCATGCATAATGCGCAGAGCGCTGGTTTCAATATCGCAGGAGAGGTACACCTTAAAGGTTCCCTTGGTAAAGTGCCATGCCATACGGGAGTCGATAATAAGGAATCTCTCATCCTCGGACAGTGCCGCAATGCCTGCGTCGATCTCGTGGTCGATCTCAGGGTGGGTCTCCATGTACTTATTAAGCTCGCCAACCGTCATTCCCTTAGAAGCCGCAATAGAGCGCACGATAGCGCCGGTAGAGTAATACTCTGCTCCAAGACGCTTAATAAGAATATCCGCAACGGTGCTCTTACCGCTGCCAAGATCTCCGGCCAATGAAATTTTATCCTGCATAGCCTGTCCCCCTTGTTAAAAATTGTCATAATCGACCAAATCCATATGTGGATATATAGTTTAACTAAATAATTATAATATATATTGTGCAAAATGTCAAGACCCTTGTTAGCAAAAAAATTAATACTCCGAAGGAGTGAGAAATGAATGTATGTATGAAAGAGAGAATATTTATCCTTTTCTTTCCTGCTCTCCCCTTGTCTATACTCCTCTTATCTATACTGATCTTATCTTTTCTTATCTTATCTCTTCTTTTCTGTGGCAACCAAATGTCAACCAAAATCGGCGAAATCCCTTGAAAACACTGACCTTTCAAACCAAGCAAACCCACCGCACAGACCACGCCACCTGGACGCTATGCCCGCGAAGTAGTTGTGTTAGACCTCACGCAAGGGGTTGTTTAGTCGTAGCTACGCAGTAAAGATAGGGCTGAAATTACCGTGACAAGACGCTGATAATCCTATCGAAAGTGTTATTGGTATTTACCTCTACATGCCTATAGTAAATATGATGAAGGCGGTTTTCAATATTTTTGCATTTTCTTTTATTTTTGACCGAATAAATTTCCCCGCGGTGGCAAAAATAGGTGTAGCACATCGAAAAGGAAGGAAATTATTGATGGACAAAAAATTCAGTTTCAGCGACCAGCCGAGAAGGGTCAAAATTATTTATGCGGCGGTAATCGCCGTGCTGTGCATTACGGCAGTTGTTATCGGCATAGTATCAGCGGCATCGAAAAAGAACAATCCGCTTCCCGAGGAAAAGCCCGGAACCAACCAACCCTCGGTTGATGATAATAACAACCAGGGCGAAAGCAACGGAGACAACAGCGGAAACAACGTTGAGGAGAACAAAAAACCCGAGAAGCTTACCATGGTATCCCCCGTGGTGGGCGAGATCACAAAATCCCACAGCCTGGACACCCCTGTGTTCTCAAACACTCTGGGCGAGTGGAGAGTGCATACCGGCATTGACATTTCTGCCGAGGATGGCGCCGAGGTATTCTGCGCGGCAGACGGAGTGGTCAGTAAGGTTTACAGCGATCCCCTGCTCGGCCGTGCGGTAGAGGTAACTCACGAGGGAGGCATCGTAAGCGTATATGCAAACCTCTCCTCTGCCGACGTGGCTGTAAAAGAGGGTGACGAAATTAAGTCCGGCGCACTTATCGGCAAAGTAGGCGACACCTCGCTCTCCGAGCTGGCAGACGAGCCCCACCTGCACTTTGCAGTCAAGGTTAACGGAGTAAGCGTTAATCCCCTGGACTATATATCCGATGACTCAAAGCAGGCTTCTCTTGGAATTACAGAGGTTTAAGTCGAAAAATGCTTGACAACAAATAACGGATATGGTATAATTTTGATGTATATCTGTCGGGGCTTCTTGCTCGAAGCCCCGACATTATTTTAAGAGGAATAAGAAAAATGACGAATATTGCAATTCTCGGTTTCGGCGTCGTTGGCGGCGGTGTTGCCGACCTTTTAACAAAAAACATCGACTGTACGGCAAAGCTCGGCGGCGATGAAATAAATATCAAGTACATACTTGATCTCAGGGACTTCCCCAAATCTCCCTTTGCAGATAGGGTAATCCACGATTTTAATATTATTGCTTCGGATCCGGAGATTGATTGTGTCATTGAGGTTATGGGTGGATCGCATCCGGCATATGAATACACCGTTGCGTCACTTAAGGCCGGTAAGAGCGTTATTACCTCCAACAAGGAGGTTGTGGCAAAACACGGCGACGAATTTCTCCGTATTGCTAAAGAAAACGGCGTTTGCTACCGTTTCGAGGCGGCTGTCGGCGGCGGAATTCCGGTAATTTCACCTATCATCAACTGCATCGGGCAGAACAGAATAACCGAAATAAGAGGTATTCTCAACGGAACTACCAACTATATTCTTACCAAGATGTTTACCTATGGCAAATCCTTTGACGAATCGCTTAAGGATGCTCAGGCATTCGGTTATGCCGAGAGAAATCCCGATGCGGACGTGCTTGGCATCGATGCCTGCCGTAAGATAACAATTCTCACTGCCCTGGCAACAGGAAAGCTTCTTTCTACCGATAAGGTACACACCGAGGGTATTATTTCTATTCGCAGCGAGGACGTTAAGGCGGCAGAAAAGCTGGGTATGCAGATCAAGCTGCTGGGCAGATGCATTATCACCGATGAGGGTATGCACGTGCTTGTTGCACCCTTTATGATTGGCGCAGATTCTCCCCTTTCTACCGTAAGCGGGGTGTACAATGCTGTTGAGGTTATCGGCAAGCCGCTTGGTAACGTGATGTTCTACGGTCAGGGCGCAGGAGCAGGCGCAACCGCTTCTGCCGTTGTGGGTGACTTGATGCAGATAATGCGCTCGGGCAGAAATTATGCCGAGCCCGTATGGACAAGGAGTGACGAGGGTCTTTTAGACATCTCCACACTTGAATCCAAGCACTATATTGCGGTATGCGGCGCCGATCTTACTACCGTTGAAGCAATGCTTGGGGCCGTTCAGGTTATAGAGAATGGCAAGGAGCTTTCGTTTATCACAGATAAGCTGAGCGAAAAGCAGGTTGCTTCTGTCATCGAGAGGCTCAGAGCATCCGGAGCGAAATTAAGATCATCAATAAGACTGATATAAATTTAAAAATCCCGAATGTTAAGGTTCGGGATTTTTTTGTTGCGAAAATGAAACGCAAGCAAGTCTTGATGACTGCTTTAATATAGCTGAGAGTGTCATCAGTGTCATAAATAAAAGTAAAATATCTATGACCGAAATCATAAGAGTAGAGCTGATAAAGGCAGAGAAAATAACGGTTAGCAGGAAGGCGATCGGATATACCCTTTTAAAAAGTGGAAAATGAATCCCGACACACTCGCTGCCGTAATAATACCAGCATATTAAGGTGGAGTATGCAAAGGCAAGAATAATAAAAGGAAGCAGAGAGGAAGCCCCCTTCCCGATCCCGGAAAAAGCGGCGTTTACAAGCGCCATCGGTGTTTTAAAGTCATTGAGATCGGGCACCGAAAGAAGAATAGAGATCCCTGTCAGAGTACAGAGCAGCGTGCTGTCAAAGAACACCTCGCTCATTGCAAAAAGTCCTGCGGTATGAGAAGATCTGTTCCTCGACCTTGAATGAGCCATGGCAGAGGTGCCCGCGCCCGCTTCGTTTGAAAGAATGCCCCTTGCAAAGCCCTCCTTCACCATCAAAAACGTCATGCCGCCCGCGGCAGAGCGAAAGCTGAAGGCAGAGGAAATAATAAGATTTATTACATCATGAATTCTCGTAAAATTAATGAAAATCACCGCAAAACACATCAATATGTAAATAATAGTAGTCATAGGTATAACTATTTCGGTTATACTCTCTATTTTTTCGCTCCTACCGGCAATACAGGGGATGAGCAAAACCACAAGGATAACAAGAGATGTAATCGGGTGAACGGAGAGTCCCTGACGGGCCACATCAATGACGGCGGCGCTCTGCATTGCAGACCCCATGGACAGGGATAAAAACAGTGTTAACAGAGCGTAAAGAATGGACATACTGTGTCCCGCTTTGCCGAAAATACGCTTAAACACCGCCGACATTCCTCCCCGCTCTATTCCCGAGTCGAATACCAACAGCGTTTCGGCATATTTTATTATCATAGAGAATATTCCCGAAAGAAAGAGCCAGAAAATGCTGCCCGGACCACCAATCATTATTCCTGCGGCAACGCCAAAGATATTCCCTACCCCAAGGGTGCCTGCAAGGGCGAGGAAAAATGAGCGACGGGTATCCCTGTCAGAAAGGGCAGAAATAAAGCTTTTGGCAGTTCTAATCGGGTGACGTACAAAGAAGAATCTGAATTTGATAAGCAGATAAAGACCTGCAAGAGTTACAATAATAGGTAAAAATAAGCTGACAAGCATAAAAATCCCCTCCGCATTATCCTATGCGAAGGGGACTTCTTTTATCACGGCAAAGGCCGTGGATATTATTTAGAACAGGAAGTTATCAAGAACCTTGTATATAATAAACAGGGCGGTAGCGATAGAGATGGCGATGAAAATGGCGTTATAAACCTTATCAAACCTTTTAAGCTTTATTTCATCCGCTTCATCCTTCTGCTTATCCTCCTCGCTCTCCAGCATATCCTCGGGAATATCCTCAAGCTGATCCTCCCCCTCCTCTTCATCAAGAGAAAAGTCGTAGGTGCCATCCTTAATAGCCTTCGCACGCTCGGAGGCACTGACCATAAGCTCGCTTACGATAGAGTAAGTAACTCCGTCGGGATCGTTCGCAGACATAATATCGCTGATGGTCTCCATAGCGCCCTTGATCTCATCGTAATTCTCACCGAGAGTGGCGGTATCAAGCAAGATGGCACAATTATCGCAAAGCAAACGGGGTATTCCCGCCGCACCCATAGAAAGAACAGGGGCATCCTCCCTTTCAATATGCCTGTCGCACATACAACACTTATTAGCCATTCTTCTTTTCCTCCTTGGTTTCCTTACGGATTTCTGCCCTGAAATAGGCGATGTACTCATTACGGAGTGACGTTCTCTCGGCTATCTCCTCATCGGTAAGCTCTCGCATCTTGGCAATTCTGCCAAGCTCGTTTATTCTATCAATCTTAGCCTTATCCATTCTTTTTTCCTCCGTAAAGCTTTGCAAGTCCACCGGTCGAGGTCTCACGGTAATGGTGAGAGAGGTCCTTTCCGGTTTCGTACATGGTTCTGATAACCATATCGAGGGATATCTTTCTTGATCCCGAAAGGAAGTTCGCAAGATTAACTGCGTTGATTGCTCTCATAGCCGCAACAGCATTACGCTCAATGCAGGGGATCTGCACAAGACCGCAAATGGGGTCGCAGGTGAGACCGAGATGATGCTCGAAGGCGATCTCTGCGGCATACTCGATCTGATCAATGCCCATCTCAAACAGCTCGCCAAGAGCGGCAGATGCCATGGAGCAGGCTGTGCCAATCTCTGCCTGGCAGCCACATTCTGCACCGCTGACAGATGCATTGGTCTTGGTAAGTGCACCGATAAGTCCTGCTACCGCAAGGGCGTTCAGTATCTGCTCATCGGTAAAGCGATGCTTCTCCTGCATATACTTAAGCACCGAAGGCAGAACAGCACATGCACCGCAGGTGGGCGCAGTAACGATAGTACCGTTGTCTGCATTTTGCTCGCTTACCGCATAGGCATAGGCGCAGACAATTCTGTTCTCACGGGTCACAGGGCTCTCGTCAATATGACGCTGGTTATAAAGATACTGCGCCTTTCTCTCCACCTCAAGACCGCCGGGAAGAATACCCGAGGTAGTAAGTCCCTCATGGATAGCATTCTTCATCACAGTCCATACGTCGAGTAGGAATTCACGTATTCCCTCTCCCTCTCGCATAAATACGTATTCCGAAAGGCGGAGCTGATTTGCCTTACAGTATTCGGCAATAGCAGTAAAGCTGCTTTGGGGATAAACCTCAGCCGCCCCCTCGAGCTCTACTCTGCCCTCAATCTCAATGTCACCGCCACCGACGCTCATAACACGCATCTTGCTATGCGCCACACCGCCGATAACAGAATAAATATCCATGGTGTTCTCGTGAGGGAGATCACGGTCGGTGGTATTTACTATGATCTCAACCGCCTTTTCTGTTGCGGCGGCAATAGCCTTATCGGTGCCGTGTCCCTCGCCCGTGTCGGCAAGGCTACCGAAGAGAACCACCTTATAGCTCTCTGCCTCGGGATGCTCGCTGACATAAATGCTCATAGCCTTTGCCGGGCCCATGGTGTGTGACGACGAAGGTCCCTTGCCTATCTTATATATATCTCTTATGGATTTCATAGCTTTCTCCTAAAAGAATTATTGCATAAATTTACAGATATATTTTATCACCTTTTATTCTCACTGTCAAGAAGATATTTTAAAAGAGCCGTCTTGATAACGGCTCTTTTTATGAATTACTTATTCTGAAGGTACTCGTCGATTGCCTTTGCAGCTATCTTACCTGCGCCCATGGCGGAAATTACGGTGGCGGCGCCTGTAACGGCATCACCGCCAGCATAAACCCCATCCTTGGTGGTGGCGCCGTCCTCGGTAACGATTATACCGCCCCAGCGGTTAACCTCAAGACCATCGGTGGTGGACTTGATAAGGGGATTGGGAGAGGTACCGATAGAGATAATAACCGTATCTACGTCGAGGGTAAACTCGCTACCGGGAATCTCTACGGGGCGACGTCTGCCACGCTCGTCGGGCTCGCCAAGCTCCATGCGGATACAGCGGATACCGCTTACAAAGCCGTTCTTAGGATCACGCTTGTCATCGGGATTCTCATAGCCCAGGATTTCCACAGGGTTGCAGAGCAGACGGAACTCAATGCCCTCCTCCTCTGCGTGCTCGACCTCCTCACGTCTTGCAGGAAGCTCATCCATAGAACGTCTGTATACGATATAAACCTTCTCTGCTCCAAGTCGAAGCGCAGTTCTGGCAGCATCCATAGCAACGTTACCGCCGCCGACTACCGCAACCTTACCACCCTTCATAATAGGAGTTTCGGGGTTGTCAAGATAGGCCTTCATAAGATTAGATCTGGTGAGATACTCGTTAGCAGAATATACGCCGTTAAGAGCCTCGCCGGGGATACCCATGAAGTTAGGAAGACCTGCGCCCGAGCCGATAAATACAGCCTCGTAGCCCATATCAAAGAGCTCGTCTACGGTGAGGGTCTTACCGATAATAACGTTGGTAACCACCTCAACGCCCATAGCGGCAAGGTTGTCAACCTCCTTCTTAACGATAGCCTTCGGCAGACGGAACTCGGGAATTCCGTACACAAGCACACCGCCGGCGGTGTGAAGCGCCTCGTAAACGGTTACAGAGTAACCTGCCTTAGCAAGGTCGCCTGCGCAGGTAAGACCGGAGGGACCGGAGCCTACAACCGCAACCTTATGTCCGTTTGCAGGTGCGCATTCGGGAGTAACGTCGGAGTGCATATTGTGCCAATCGGCAACAAATCTCTCAAGTCTGCCGATACCGACGGGCTCGCCCTTAATGCCTCTTACGCACTTCTCTTCACACTGTGTTTCCTGGGGACAAACTCTGCCGCATACCGCAGGGAGAGTAGAGCTCCTTGCAATGATCTGATATGCGCCCTCAAAGTCGCCCTCCTTGATTTTCTCAATAAACTCGGGGATATGGATATTTACGGGACAGCCGTTAACACAGGGCTTGTTCTTGCAGTTAAGACAGCGAAGAGCCTCGTCAATAGCGGTCTGCTCGTCATAACCGAGAGCAACCTCATCAAAATTACGTGCTCTGACAAGGGCATCCTGGGTAGGCATAGGGTTCTTATTGGGATTCATATTTGCCTTTGCCATCTTACTCTACCCCCTTCTTAAAGAGATTACATGTATTTTCGTGAGAGTGGCGCTCAAAGCTGCGATATGCGCCGCCACGGGAAATAGCCTCGTCAAAATCAACCTGATAGCCATTGAAATCGGGACCGTCAACGCAGGCAAACTTAGTTACACGCTTGCCGTCAACGTTGAGGGTAAGTCGGCAGCCGCCGCACATGCCTGTGCCGTCGATCATAATGGGGTTCATAGATACGTCGCAGGGGATGCCGGTGGGACGGGTTGCCATGGTAACGAACTTCATCATTACAAGGGGACCGATGGTGATAACCTTATCAAATCTTCTGCCACCTGCGAACATCTCGTTCAGCGGAATGCACACATTACCAACTCTGCCGTAGCTACCGTCGTCGGTCATAACGATAAGCTCATCGGAGCAAGCCTTAAACTCGTCCTCAAGGATAAGCAGATCCTTGTTACGGAAGCCGATGATAGAGGTAACCTTTGCGCCCCTCTCCTTAAGAGCCTGAGCAACAGGGAGTGCAATAGCACAGCCTACGCCACCGCCAACGATACAAACCTCATTGAGGCCGTCAAGGTGAGTGGGAACACCGAGAGGACCGGCAAAGTCCTGGATATACTCGCCCTCGTTCTTGTGATAGAGCTTTTCGGTTGTAGCACCAACAACCTGGAATATGATCTTTACAGTACCGGCATCTCTGTCATATCCGGCAACGGTAAGGGGGATTCTTTCACCCTCTTCATCCACACGGAGAATGATAAACTGACCCGCCTGTGCCTTTTTTGCAACAAGTGGCGCCTCAATATCCATCATTACAACGGTGGGATTGAGCACCTTTTTGTAAACTATCTTGTACATTTTGCTCCTTTTCGGGCAAGCGGAAGAGTCCGCACACCCGTGATGTATGTTTTTATTTTTTATTCTTCATATATTATACATCGAATCGTACGCTTTTGCAATATATATGAAAAATATTTTATATAATTTTACAAATATAAAGGGCGGC
Source organism: Clostridia bacterium (assembly GCA_017646745.1). Lineage (GTDB taxonomy): Bacteria > Bacillota > Clostridia > Oscillospirales > CAG-272 > UBA1740. The sequence continues at coordinate 1,746 of JAGCLY010000001.1, read as the reverse complement.
TTTTTTACCTTCGCCGCCCTGTATTTTTAGCCTTCCCATTTCTTAGGGAAGATTTTTTCATTTTGAATATCGAATTAAAAAGCTCTGTTTTTCGATAAATTTTACATTACACACAGGATTCAGGCCTTTTGTCATCTGTGGCAGGATTATTAATAAGCTCGCCGCCCTCGGTAAAGCGAGATCCGTGGCAAGGGCAATCCCAGGTGTGCTCGGCACGGTTATACTTGAGGGCGCACCCCAGGTGCGGGCACCGTGGCGTGGTAGGTGTGAGCAGACCGACAACAGACTCAAAGGCATTCACGGCTAACTGTGGACGAAGCATTCTGCGCGAGGGTGAGAAAAGGCCAGCATACATATTTGCCCTTCCCCGGACAAGATCACAGAGGATATCCGAAGCGACCATAGCGTTAGTCATGCCCCATTTATTGAAGCCTGTTGCCACGAATAGATCCGGCGTAGATTTTGAATATTGCCCGATATAGGGCACATCATCAAGGCTCATGCAATCCTGCGTTGCCCATTTGCCCACGATCTCGGCTTTCTTATAATGCTTTATGGCGAATTCTTCAAGCTCCTGCCAACAACCGCCCGTCTTACCGGTCCTATGCCCTCCTCCGCCAAGAAGTAACAAATCACCACAGTTGCGAAATGAAAGCCCCCTGTCGCACTCGTCCACGTACATTCCGTCTACATTTTGCGCATTTTTAAGGGCGAGGACATAGGAACGATGCTGATAGAGCTTCAGTGGATATAGTCCGTGCTTGTTAATCATCGGGAAATGAGTTGCGATAATCAGCTTTTTGAATGCGATCTCACCGCTATCGGTTTTTGCCTTGTATGGCATCAGCTCCGTTACCTTGGTATGCTCGTAGATTGGCAGATCATTCGCAATCTGATATAGAAATTTCAGCGGATGAAACTGCGCTTGATCTCTCACACGCACAGCGCCCGCCACCGTAATGGGAAGTAGGTGAGCATCTGAAATTTCGGCTTTAACACCGACACGACAAAGGGCGGCGACTTCCCTCTCAACCTTTCGGCGGTCGGTCAAGGAATAGACGTAGTTATCCTGCGTTTCATAGTCACAGTCGATTCCATCGCAAAGTCGAGTGTATTCCTCGATGGCTCGGATCTGTGCCTCTGCATAAAGCCGCGCATTGTCCTCGCCAAAGCGTTTTATCAGCTTGTCGTAAATCAAACCGTGACCGAGAGTGATCTTCGCTGTGGTGTTGCCCGTGATTCCGCCACAAATCTCCTTGGCCTCTACCAAAATGCAATCCACCCCTGCGTTTTTCAGCTTATAGGCGCACAAAATCCCTGCTATACCCCCACCGATGATCAAAACCTCGGTGCTTTTGTTCCCCTGCAAAGCCTCAAAGCGCCCCCTCGGCGCATCCTTTTCCCAAACTGATTTCATAATCTTTCCTCCAAGTTTTAACAGGGTTATTGTTTACCTTTTCGGGCGAAATATGCGTAATAAAAGGACGATTTGATTTCTCAAACCGCCCTGTTTTATTTAGTTAGAATTTCTTGTTTTTCAAGATTTCCATAGCTTCGCCAATACAGTCAACATGAAGTACATTAAAACGCAATTTTCTCTGTCTCACAACGAAGAATATAAAATTGCTTTACCCAATCGGGCAAGGTTTCAATCTCATCCTTGATTTTTATGAGAGTTCTCTTTCCAACCCGCCTGTCCATATATGCAAATATACGCAACAAGTAATTATCGGAAGCAAGAGAGGT
>JAGCLY010000039.1 GCA_017646745.1 Clostridia bacterium | reverse complement strand
GCAGAACCCGGCAAGACCTACTGGTACACCTACACGGTAGTGCTCACCGACTTCACGGAGTCCAACCCTGCGGGTAAGGTGCAGGCAACCGCTATGGATACGCTGGCGCCCAGCCTCTACCACACGCCTGTAAATCAGGGCTATATGAACAACAACCTCGTTATCTCTTGTACCGCGAGTGACAACGTGGCGATCTCCAACGTAACCCTTTATTACAGAGCTGTCGGCGCTGCCGAGTGGAAGTCTCTCACCATGGCTAAGCAGAGCGACAAATACAGCGCAACCATCTTTGGTAGCGAATTGACTCTCGACGGCATCGAATATTACATCGTTGCAACTGACGGAAGAAACACGATCAACAAGGGAACTGCAGAAACGCCTTACACCGTTGTGATCAAGGACGCTTCCGCAATCTCTCGCAAGGGTGACGTTGACGGTGACGGAGTCGTTACCACCAAGGATGCACTCATGCTTATGCAGTGCATCAACGGTGATCTTATTCTCTCTGACGACGAGTTCCGTCGCGCAGACCTCAGTGGTGACGGCGTTCTCAGTAGCTCTGAGGCTCTCCGAATCCTTCAGTACATCAACGGAAAAGTAAATACTCTCACTATGTAAAATACCCGAATAAAGAAAGGGAAAAGCTATGAAGAAAACAACTAAATTTGTAGCACTTTTGCTTATAGCTTGCTTGCTATTTACTTCTTGCTCGTCTTTAGCAAGTGTTACAACGAATAACGATAATTCATATACGGCAGACAACTCGTCTGCCGTACAGAGCACACTCGGCGATAACTTTGAGAGCTTATCAGCATCGGTCGAAAACGAGCTGTTGCCCAATCCCGGAACATATAACGAGGGCGTCGTTCTCGTAAAGTGTGACGACGAGAGCAAGCTTGACGAATATGGCTTTGCTTCAACTGAGCAGCTCTATACCGGCTCGGAGTGGTATATTTGCGCCCTTGAAGACGGCGTAGATACCGTGGAAGCAGTAGAGAGCCTCCGCACTCTCGAGGTGTTCGACGCTGTTGACTTTGACTACATAATGGGTGTCGGCGCAGAGGTTGACTCTGTTGACGTTTCCGGCAACCCCGCTCACGGCAAGCAGAACGATACCTTTAAGGCACACAATATCAAGGAGGGTTGGGACTACCTCAAGAAGAACGGCTATAACCCCGGCGGTAGCTCCGACGTTGTAGTGGCGGTAATCGATACCGGCGTAGACTATACTCACCTTGATCTCCGCAACAACATTTGGGTAAACTCTGCCGAGATTCCCGACAACGGCAAGGATGATGATGGCAACGGATATATTGACGACCTTTGCGGTTGGAACTGCGTTGGCGATAACAAAGATCCTATGGATGACAATGGTCACGGTACACACGTGGCGGGTATCATTGCCGCAGAAGATAACAAAGAAGGCGGCGTTGGTGTTGCTTACGGCTGTAAGATCATGATTTTGAAGGCGGGTAACTCCTCCGGATACTTCAACAACTCTGATATCGCCGAGGCGATAGAATACGCATATATGAACGGTGCGGACGTTATCAATATGTCCTTTGGTGGCTCGAATATCTCTATCGCCGTTGAGGAGGCGCTTGAAGAAGCTTATAATACGAGTATTCTCGTTGCTGCGGCAGGTAATAGTGGGTTGTGTAATAGATTAGATTGCCCGGATCATTTTCCCTTTGTTGGTGTTTCTTACCCTGCAGCTCTTCCTTATGTTATCGGTGTTATGAGTACCGAAAAGGGCGGAAAACATTTGTCCTCTTTCACCAATTTCGATCATTACCCATATAATAGTATTGAATATGAGGTGTATGCAGTAGGTGAAGGTGTATATTCCACATGGCCCGGAAACAAGTACGCAACTCTTAACGGTACTTCTATGGCGGCACCCATGGTGTCCGGTATCGCGGCTCTTCTTCGTTCCTACTATACCGACCGAGATATGTATTCTACCAAGTTTATTCAATCGCAGATTGTAAATACAGTTGGAGAAGATAAGCTCACCGTTAATCTTCATAATGCATTGACCAAGCTTCCCAAGCCTTCGGTTAATCTCTATGACTACTATATTGACGATAGCATATCAATCAACGCAAAGAACAACGGCAATGGTGTAATTGATGCAGGCGAAACTGTTCGTCTTTACATCTCTCTCCACAACCGTGGTGGCGTTGCATCCAATGTAAACGTATCCATTGATACTGATCGTGGCATGGGTATGACCGATCCCTATTTTACCTTTGTAAATTCCACGATTCAACTCTCTGACATCGGTACTTATTCCGTAAGAGACTGTTATGAAGATCAGTATTTTGAGATTGTTGTAGATGAGGATTGTCCCAATGATTATCTCGTTGATTTCAACATTCGTTTCACTTATGAAAACGGACTTGATGAGAATGATAAGACTACCTATTCGGACGACGGTAAGCAAAAGGCGCAGTTTAACATAAGCAAGGGATATTTGTTACCGGCTACGATTACGGAAGATACGGTTTATACCGCAGACCGTCTTTATATCGTTGGTCAAGATGTAGTTATACCCGAAGGTGTTACCGTTACCTTTGAGGCAGGAACTACTATACAATTTTACTCTGATGGCAGCGGATACTATGATACTTTGTATAACTCTCCTAGAATTATTAATTATGGAAATATTACCCTCCTTGGCACTAGAGAGAATATGATAGAAATTACCCCAAGTGAGCGATTTTATGATTGCATTTGTTTTATTATGAATATTGGAGAAATGTATATTAACGGAGCAAGGCTGTTAAATACATATATTGGTACCTCAATATTCTCCAATGGTAACAAAACTAAGACAGAAATAGAAAATTCGGAAATTTATTTTGAAAATTTTGAAGAATATGAACGCGGCTCTAAAGGTATGTGTTGGGGGAAAATGGAACGCATTAGGAAAACCTGCAAATCCAATATTCGTTTCTATTCATGGAAATGCAAGGACAGGTGCATGGGCTACTGCCAGAG
>JAGCLY010000038.1 GCA_017646745.1 Clostridia bacterium | reverse complement strand
TCTCCTTAACTCTTACATAAAGATCAAGGAATACCTTGGAGTCAAGCATCTGCTCAATATCCTGACGGGCATAAGAGCCGATCTTCTTAATAAGAGAGCCACCCTTACCTATGATAATTCCCTTGTGCGAAGCCTTCTCGCAGTAGATCTCAGCACGGATGGAGATAAGTCTGCCCTCCTCCTTCCACTCCTCGATGGTAACCGCTGTGCCGTGAGGAATCTCCTCGTCAAGCATACGGAGCAGCTTCTCACGAATGATCTCGGCGGCAAGCTGACGCTCGGGCTGATCGGTTACAATATCGTCCGGGAAGAACCACTCGCTCTCACGGAGGAACTTTTCGCACTCGGAGAGAAGAATGTCAACACCCTTGCCGTTTTTTGCCACCATAGGCACAACAGCCTCAAAATCAAAGGCCTCAGCATAAGCGGCAATAGTCTTGGCAACGTTCTCGGGACGAACTGTATCGGTCTTGTTAATAACAAGAATCGCGCGGATTCCGTCGGACTTAAAGCGCTGGATCATCTTGGCCTCGATGTCACCAACAGCCTCTCTCGCCTCAACAACAAGAATAGCGGTATCTACACCTGCAACGGTCTGTGAGGTGGTCTTTACCATATAGTCACCGAGCTTAGTTCTCGGCTTATGTATGCCGGGTGTATCAAGAAATACAAACTGATTCTCGCCAACGGTATGGATACCTGTTATACGGTTTCTGGTTGTCTGGGGCTTTTTGGAAACGATAGCCACCTTCTCACCGAGAATAGAATTTAAAAGTGTGGATTTACCAACGTTAGGTCTACCTATAATTGCAATAAAAGCGGTCTTTTTCATTTATACTTCCTCTTAAAATGTAAGTTTTTCTATAATTTCTCTCTGAGCAAGGCACTGTGCCTCCTCATCATCCTTTGATCTCTCGTGATCGTAGCCGAGAAGATGCAATGTAGAGTGGATAACAAGGAAAGCAACCTCTCTTTCAAAGCTGTTGCCGATTTCCTTTGCCTGCTCTGCAGCACGCTCAAGCGATACTACTATATCGCCAAGAGAAATACTTCCGTCGGGATTAGTCTCAGGCTCAATCTCATCGTCAAAGTCGTACATGGGGAACGAGAGCACATCGGTTGCGCTGTCCTTATTTCTGAAATCGCCGTTTAGCTTTCTGATATATTCATTATCACAGAAGGTCACAGATACCTCTGCACCAAAAATAAGATCCTCATATTCCAGTGTTGCCAAAATAGCACGTCTTACAATAGACTTAAGCTCATAGTTACACTCGGGCATTTTCTTTGTAGCTGCAAAGCTGATAAAAAGCTTGTTGTTATTCATATTAATATCCTCTGTCGTTTTATTTTAGTTCTTTGATTTTGAATGACTTCTTTCATAAGTCTCATACGCATTGATAATCTTTTTAACCAGATGATGCCTTACCACATCTCGCTCGGAGAACTCGAAAATACCTATGCCCTCAATATCATGCAATATTTTTGCCGCTATTGAAAGACCGCTCTTCTTTCCTATAGGAAGATCCGTCTGCGAAAGATCGCCGGTAACAACCGCCTTGGTATTATATCCGATACGGGTTAAAAACATCTTCATCTGCTCGGGCGTAGTGTTCTGCGCCTCATCGAGAATTACAAAGCAATCGTCCAGCGTTCTGCCTCGCATATAGGCAAGCGGTGCAATTTCAATAACGCCTCGCTCAATATGCCTCTGATAATTCTCTGCTCCAAGCATTTCGAACAATGCATCGTACAGCGGACGAAGATAAGGGTCGATCTTACTCTGTAAATCACCTGGCAGGAATCCAAGATGCTCTCCCGCCTCAACCGCAGGACGTGTAAGTATAATTCTATTTACACTTTTATTACGAAGGGCTTCTACTGCCATGGCAACAGCAAGAAATGTTTTGCCCGTACCGGCAGGACCCAGACCGAGAACAATAGTGTTTTTCTTAATAGTTTCAACGTATTTCTTCTGACCAAGGGTCTTTGCCTTAATTGTCTTGCCTCGGTTAGTCACGCAGATTACATCACTGCTAAGACGCTCGGGGCTTTCATCACAGTTATCCTTTACCAGCGCAATAACGTATTCCACACTTTGCTCGCTGATTGTTTCTCCTGCTCCGCTCATATGCTTAAGATATTCCAGCGTTCTTACAGCCTTATTAACATTTTCTGCCTCTCCGCTGACAATAATCGCATCTCCGTCATCGGTTTTTGTATTACGGTTATAAATGCGAACGTCAAACGTGCGCTCAATCTTCCGGACGTTTGAATCAAATGATCCAAATATTGCGGCTGTTGCCTCGCTTGAATTAGTCATCACGATTTTTTCGGTCATTTCATTTTCCCTTCTCTAATCGAGCTGTATCCCGACCTGTTCTCCAACCTCGGTAAGATACACTATATCCGACTTAAGATAATAGCCGTTTTCTGTAAACTCACCTATTGTGCTAAGCTTTAAAAGATCAGCATCCAAAAGCCTGGCTGCTATTTTTGCATTTAATCTTTCCTTGGCGACCAAAGCAAGCTCATCGTCGCTAAAAACAACCCGATTGCTCTCTCTCTTTACACAATAAACTGTCTTTATCGACAGCGGCAGCTTATACCTGCCAAAAAGTGAGTATGCTATTTCATTATCTATTATATCATATTCATTTGTCAAATTTCCATATAATTTGAAAATATTTAAAGAAAATTTGAAGAATTTTAGCGTAATAGAATAAATTTTCCTGTCAGAATAGGTTATTTTATCCTCCGAGCGACCTATTTCAACGCTGGCGCTGTCATTTATTCTGCCAATTACAGTGGCTTCGGCTGCGCAAAGACCGCCGCCCGCCTCCTCGGGCAAAACACCTATAACAAGCAGATCCCCTTTTTTTACCGCATCTCCCACCCTAACGTTAGCCGTTCCGCTCTTCACAGTTATCTCCTCAATTATGCAGTCGGATTTAGAAACGATGTTAGAGTATTTGGGAGATATTTCGCTTTGCGGCTCGTTGTGCACGTCGGCCTCAATAACCTTAACATAAGCAACGCAGCCACGTCGATTAATGTTTATCCAGGATAGGTCTTCATATTTATCAAGGAACTCAGCTTCAACCCGGCTTCTGTTAATTCCCATCCACAAATCCCCGATCTGTAGCCCGCAGTCGCTAAGCCCTAAAATTATTTCCCCATCGGTAACAGTGCTGTTTCCCTCAACACGGATATCCCATACAACACACGAGAGAAAAAGCACAAGCGCCGTCATGAGAGCTAGCGAAAGCAGTAGAGCTGCTTTATGGGTATATCCCTTCCACATTCCATAAAGTCCCAAGGGCTTAGAGCAGGAAAACTCGATTCTGCCCGACATTAAATCCCTTATTGTTTCAAAGTCTCTTTCTCTTATTAAAAATGCGCCATCAGCCGTAATAACCGATGATATGCCACTGCGAACAAGCAATGAGCTAAGCAAACTAAGATTCTCAGGAGCCGTAACCAGTCTTCGGTATCCAAAAACAAGAAATTCAATTTTTACCATAGCTGAATACAATCCCCTCTATCCGACCGACAATTTCCACCCTATTATTTTCATATACTCTGATAAAAAGTGCTTTACCTGTTATCTTAATTCTTCCGCCGTGGCTTAGCAGATGAATAAATTGATCTGAAAAATCGCTTATACCTATTACTCCGCTTATAATAAGCGACATACCGCCACCGGCTCTGTCCGCCTCTATGTGAAAGGACGAAAGCGCGGATATCCTCCTTTCATTTTGATCCCGATGAATCTTCCCTGCATCTGTCATTAATATATTTTCTCCTTCATAACATTACATAAAATCTCTAATAAAATGTATGCCATGGGAGATAAAAAATGACGACAAAGGCTGTTTTACCCTATAACAATAGGATACACCCATACTTTGGTACCGCCACATGCCTACTATTATCCATAACCATGATTGTTTTTGGTAAGGAAGTAAAGGACGGCATATACTCAGGCCTTGGATTTTGCTTTACAACAATTCTTCCTACGCTTTTTCCATTCTTCATTTTATCCGATTTATGGGCATCCTGCTATTACATAAACACCAATGGCCATATTGCTAGATGCTTTGAGAGATTATTTAAAATCAATGGATGCGCAATCAGCTCGGTTGTCTGTGGATTGATATGCGGCTTTCCAATGGGGGTTAAATTATCCTCTAAATTATATGAGAACGGAAGAATTACCAAGGGAGAGCTGGAGGGGCTTTGCGGCTTTGTAAATAATCCCTCCTTAGCCTTTGTTGTTTCCGGAGTTGGGCTGGGAATGCTCGGCAGCATAAAGCATGGAATAACGCTTTATATCGCAGTAATTATCTCGGCCCTGTTGGTTGGAATGTTTTTTAGCAAAAAGAGAGAATTCATCAGTAAATCAGATGAAAATTCAAGGCAGAGCTTCAATTTAACAAAATCTATCGGATCGGCAGGAATATCATCTGTAAGTATATGCTCATTTATAATTTTCTTTTCCGGCCTGATTGGATTGATTTCATCGGTGATAAAAAGCCACTCTGCCACCGCTGTTATTTCCGGCTTTCTGGAGATCAGCAACGCGGTTAAAATGATTGCCGCTTGCGACGAATTTCCTCTACAGATTCGGCTTATCCTGATTGCATTTGCCCTTGGATTTTCGGGGCTATCGGTTCATCTACAGGCCTTTTCATTTTTACCGGCTGAAATATCACGCTCAAAATATCTGCTAATGAAGCTTTTGCAAGGGGTTATTTGCTCTGTTATAATGATGTTTTTTCTACTTATAAAATAAAGAATGGGACTGCCCGTGGGCAGTCCCTAATTAATTATATTATTCTACGTCTATAATGACGCCGTCCTTAAGCTCAATAGTCGTGCTTCCATTATAATAATACTTATATACCGTGGAGTACACGATTATTGTATCACCGACAGCCGGCTTGTTGCTCATGGATCCAAATGAATTGCCTGCGGTATCATTCACACGGTAGACATACATTTCATTACCGTTTTCATCTTCAATGTAAAGAATACCCTTCGCAGAGTCGGATATATATTTAATCTTTCCTTTAATATAATACGTTTCTGCTGTTGCCTGGTTATTTCCAAGCTTACTACCTATCGCCAAAGCATCGGGAATAGATGTAAGAGTGTAGTTCTCATGCTTTATCTCAAGCTCACCTGCCCTTATTGCATCTGCAAAGAGATCACGGGCAAAGGTGGTATCATCATAGAAATCCACAATAGTAAGACCGTTGTATCTGTAAAATGCAGTATAGGTATCCACAACAACGTAATATGTTTCTCTGCTTGAAATATTGTTAATTACAGAGTTTCCATAATCACTCAAAGAGGTATGATAATCGCTGTTAGATGTATTGATAAATCTGTTCAGCAGATTCTGACCGCTTATCGAGCAAAGCGCTATACGATTGTCAAACGGGAGCAATGAAAGTATATCTGCATATGTAGTAACACCCGCCGCAAGATCGTAGGGAGATCGGGTCTTAAGGAATCCGCCACCGAGGACAATATCATACTCATTGCCCCATTTTTCCATACCTGCCTTAAGGTAAAGAGATGCAACATAATCCTCAACCTCGCTGTCACTGTACCCTCTTGAAACAACACCGAGATCTGAGTATGCGTACTCAATTACATCTCTGTATTTCTCCTCAAGAGCTTCGGTCATAGTGTCGTCATCAAGGCTACTATAGATATTCTTGGTAACAAAATTCGCCTGTTTAACCCTGTTTGCACCGCTGGCGGAGTTAACCTGTATCTCCGCATGAGAAACACCTGCATTTTCACCACCGCCCTGAAGATGATATACTCCCTTGCTATCGGTCTTTACATACTGCTGATGAGTATGCGCCTCAAAGCAAATATCAACATATCCGTTAGACAGAGCAGCATCATAGTTTTCCATACCGTCGTGCAAAGAGAACACGATTAGATCTGCACCTTCATCACGAAGCCTTTGAGATTCGGCCTTAACCAAAGCAGTAAGCTCGTTACCAACCTTAAATGTAACTCCCTCAACCATATCAGAGGATATAGAAGAATAGCAATCACCCATAGCGCCGATAATACCGATCTTAACTCCGTCACGCTCAATCATAACAGAGGGGGTACAGTAATCTGCAAGCTTGTTAGTGCTTACGTCATAAACATTGATTGCAAGGAACGGGAACTCTGCCACCTCAAGATTCTTGCGGATAGCCGCCTCGCCCCAGTCGTACTCATGGTTACCAAGCGTCATGGAAACAAAATTCATCTGATTCATCCACTCGGTTAAGATAACACCGCCGGTAAGATTAGACTCTGCAGTTCCCTGCCACATATCGCCGGAGGACATAAATACAACATTATCATCGCTAGCCTCCATATTTTTCAAATATGTAGCCAGCTCGTCAACACCGGGCTGTGTGTCTGTATCACAGAACTTGCCATGCAGGTCATTAAGGACATAAAAATCAATTACGACGATAACGTATTTGCTGCAAAGATCACAATAGAGGTTTTCATCCTCGTCGATATGATCCCCCTCTTCGCAATTTGGCTGATAGTCATCAGGTCTGTTGCCACTGCCAATATTGGTATTTCCACCGTTACCACCTATGTCGCCACCGTTGCCAAAGATAAGCTCACAGGAGCTAAGCGATGCCAGGGAGCAAAGGATGATGCACACAGCAATCAATGATAATAAAATCCTTTTCATTTAATTTCTCCTTTTTAAACTGCCTTAAAATAAGATGCAATTATTTAGAAAGTCTTTCTTCAAGAGCTGCAAGCTCATCATAAAGCTCGGCAGGTACTCTATCACCAACCTGAGCATAGAACTCACGGATCGCCTTACAGTCCTCAAGCCAGAGATCCTTATCAACAGAAAGAAGTCCCTCAACGGTAGTACGGTCTATATCAAGACCCTCGGTATTGATATCCTCTGCATGAGGAACATAACCGATAGGAGTTTCAACCGCAGAAACCTTGCCCTCGCAACGAGCAAGAATCCACATAAGAACACGCATATTGTCACCGAAGCCGGGCCAGATAAAGTGACCCTCGTCATCGGTTCTGAACCAGTTAACGTGGAAGATCTTAGGAGCATGCTTAATAGCCTTACCCATATTAAGCCAATGTGCCCAGTAGTCACCCATATCATAACCAACGAAGGGACGCATAGCCATAGGATCACGGCGAACTACGCCAACTGCACCTGCTGCCGCAGCAGTAGTTTCGGATGCCATAATAGATCCAACAAATGTGCCGTGCTGCCAGGAGGTGGACTGATAAACAAGGGGAGCAGTCTTTGCTCTACGGCCGCCAAATACAATAGCCGAGATGGGCACGCCCGCAGGATCGGTGAACTTGTCAGAAATGCAAGGACAGTTCTCTGCCATAGCGGTAAATCTGGAGTTGGGATGAGCGCCGGAGGTATTAACCTTGTCTGCCTTATTGTACTTGGTGTAATCCCACTTCTCGCCCTTCCAGTTAAGCGCATTTGCAGGAGGATTGTCGTTAAGTCCCTCCCACCATACGCTGTTATCGTCAAGGTTGTGACAAACGTTGGTAAAGATAGCATTCTTCATGGATGTGTGAAGCGCATTGGGATTAGACTTCTCGTTAGTGCCGGGAGCAACACCGAAGAAGCCGTTCTCGGGATTAACTGCCCAAAGTCTGCCGTCCTTGCCTACTCTGAGCCAAGCAATATCATCACCTACGCACCAAACCTTATATCCCTTGCTCTTATAAATTTCCGGAGGGATAAGCATTGCGAGATTTGTCTTACCGCAAGCCGAGGGGAATGCTGCGCTTATGTATTTAACCTCGCCATCAGGAGATTCCACGCCGAGAATAAGCATGTGCTCTGCCATCCAGCCCTCTTTTCTGCCAAGATAGGATGCAATACGAAGTGCAAAGCACTTTTTACCAAGAAGAACGTTTCCGCCGTAACCGGAGTTAACCGACCAAATGGTGTTGTCCTCAGGGAAATGACAGATATATCTCTTCTCTGCATCGATATCTGCACGTGCGTGAAGTCCCTTAATAAAATCGGGGCTGTCACCGAGTGCCTCGAGAACGTTAAGACCAACTCTGGTCATAATAAGCATATTAAGAACAACGTATATAGAATCGGTAAGCTCAATGCCGTATTTAGCAAAATCAGAGCCAACAACAGACATGGAATAAGGGATAACATACATAGTTCTACCCTTATAAGAGCCGTTATAAAGCTTAGAAAGCTTCTCATAGCACTCCTTGGGATCCATCCAGTTGTTGATATTACCCGCATCCTCCTTCTTAGAGGTACAGATAAAGGTTCTGTCCTCAACACGGGCAACGTCATTTATTGCAGTTCTGTGGAGATAACAGCCGGGGAGGAGCTCCTGATTAAGCTTGATCATCTCACCGGTGCTGCACGCCTCTGCACGAAGCTGCTCGGCCTGTGCCTCAGTACCGTCGATAAGTACAATATTATCGGGCTTTACGAGGTCAGCCATCTCTTTAATCCACTCATTAACAAAGCGATTTGCTGTAACGTTAGTGTTCATAAATTTATTCTCCTAAAAAAAGTAATCAAAAAATACAAGTTGATTATGTGAAAAAACGAATCCTTCCACATATACATTATATCACCTAAAGGTGTACTTTGCAAGTAAAATGTAAAATATTTTATCATAATACACATTTATCTATTTATTTCTTCCTCTTCCACACTTTTTCGTAATTGAAAAAGTTTTTTCTTTTCGTCGCCTTTTGTCGAAATATAAGTTTTCGACGCTCCCTTTTGGTAAATTTTACCATTTTCCAATTAAACAAGGCTGAACATTTTTTGGCACTTTGACACCTTGATTTTCTATAAATTATATGATAAAATGATGTTGTTCGTGAAAATTTCCAAAATTTACCATTTTATCATCAAATCAATATCAAAACAAGGAGAAATAAAGTATGGAAAACAACGCAAAAATACTGCTTTGTGACGAAAACAGTGATGAAAGGAAAAGAATTATCGACTTCTTGACAAAATCCGGCTTTCATCATATTGACGAGGCATCTAACGGCGAGGCTGCTATTGAAAGACTAATGAGCGGCTCATATGATATAGCAATCATTGATCTGTGGTTATCAAGAGTTGACGGAATCGGCATAATTCGAGCTATACAAGGAAGCCACGTGAGTAACAAGCCTTCATTTATATTAATGTCGCCTGTTTATAAGCAAAACGTTCTGGTAGAGGCATCCGAGGCAGGCGCTGATATTTGCCTTCTAAAGCCCTTTGACAACCTTTCACTGGCCTCTCATATTGATTCCATACTCAGAATGCGCTCAAGGAGTGATGCAAGAAGCACGCTTTCTCCCTCCTCAGATATTGAGGCGCAGGTCACTAAGATTATTCATCAAATAGGCGTTCCCGCACATATAAAAGGATATCAATATCTTAGATGCGCAATTCTTATGACCATTGAGGATAACGACATAATCAATTCTGTCACAAAAGTACTATACCCCACTGTTGCCAAGAAATATCAGACCACAACCTCCCGAGTGGAGCGAGCTATCCGCCATGCAATAGAGGTGGCATGGGACAGGGGCGATATTGATACGCTTAACTCCTACTTTGGTTATACTATTCAAAACAGCCGCGGAAAGCCAACAAATTCCGAATTTATCGCCATGATAGCAGATAATTTAAGACTAAAGTACAAGTGCGCTGTAAGATAAAATAAAAAAAGGACGAGCATTTGTTCGTCCTTTTTATATAAAGCATTAATTAAAATAACGTCTGCCCTCCATGGCACGGTAAAGAGTAACCTCATCTGCATACTCAATATCTCCACCGACAGGAATTCCGTATGCAAGACGTGATACGCTTACCTCATAGGGTTCAAGCACCCTTGCAAGGTAGGCTGCCGTGGTATCTCCGTGAGGTGTGGGATTGGTTGCAATAATAATCTCAGATACCTCTCCCGACTCCACTCTGGCAATAAGCTCGTTAATGGTAAGGTCGTCGGGAGTAACATTATCTATAGGAGAAAGAACTCCGCCGAGAACATGATAAAGTCCACGGTATCCCCTAACCTTTTCCATAACCATAACGTCCTTTGGATTTTCCACAACGCAAATTACAGAATGATCTCTGCTCTCGCTTCTGCAAATATCGCATTCCTCGGGAGAAGCAGAAAGGCCAAAGCATACCGGACATCTGTGCACGTCACGCTTGATGCCATTAATAGCATCGGCAAAGCCGGCCGCCTCTTCCTCTGTCAAATTCAAAACTGCAAAGGCATATCTTGCGGCAGTTTTGCTACCAACTCCCGGAAGCCTTCTGAACTCCTCAATAAGTCTCTGAATAGGAGCTATATATTCAGCCATATTCTTAGAACATACCTGCGGGAAGATTCATCGAGCCGGTGATCTTCTGCATTTCAGAGGCGGAAATTGCCTCAACCTTCTTAATTGCCTCGTTTACAGCAGCAACAATAAGATCCTCAAGGGTCTCTACGTCATCGGGATCAACAACCTCAGGATCGATCTTAACAGAGAGGATCTCCTTCCTACCGTTAATCTTTACATTAATAACACCGCCGCCAGCGGCAACATCATATTCACGCTCCTCGAGCTCTGCCTGCTTCTCAGCCATCTCCTCCTGCATCTTCTGCGCCTGCTTGAGCATGGACTGCATATTGGAAGGGCCGCCGCCCATTCCCTGGGGTAATCTAACCTTCATTTTTATATCCTCCAAAATTATATTATCTGAATAAATCCTCTATGCTTTCACCGACGGGAGCAGCCTGCTTATCCTTGTCCTCTATGACAATGTTAATTTGGTCACGGCTGATTCCCTCCTGCTCGGCAATAACGCCTTTGACTATTGCAAGGTCGGTGGGATCGCTCTGAAGCTTTTTGCCAAAGAATCCGCTCATTTTGAGCACGAACATGCCTGAGCCATCGGTGTAAACCGATGCACCGGCAAAGCCGACGGACAGCGATCTCTTAAGCTCCGCAATCTTTTTCAAGGCTGAGCCCCAACCACCGTAAAGTCTAAGCGCACCGCCTGCATTTTTTTGCACCTGCTTAGGTTCTGCGACCTTCTGCTCTGTTTTAACGGCAGGTTTTGCTGTTTTTACATCTTTTTCAGCAACAGGCGACTGTTGAACAGGAACACCGAGCTGAAGCATTTTAACCGTCTTTTCCAGCTCCTCTATTCTGAGTTCAAGAGCCTCAGTCGACGAAGAGAGACGTGTGTCGCACATACGTGTAAGAGTTATTTCGGCAATAGATCGCTTAGAATTGATAGCACGCTGCATATCCGCCATTGCATCCTCAAGCATAGTGGTATGATAAGAAAGCTTTGCCATACTAAAGCCCGATGCAATATCCGAAAGCTGAGCATGCTCTGCATCGGTAAGATCAAGATAAACCTTAGCGCGGTCGCTGTTTTTCACGATCATAACATCGCGGTAAGCGTCAATTATTTCCTGCCAGAATACCGACAAATCACCGCTCTTCATAACGATATCATTAATTATAGAATAGATTGTATCGTAATCTGACGACGAAATCGCACGAAGCATATTAAATGCGCTTTCACGATTTCCGCTGCCCACAGTGTCAAAAACAAGAGCTTCGTCAATTCTGGTATTAGCGCCTGCGCAAAGCTCAAGCAAGCTGATGGCATCACGCATACCGCCTCTTGATACTCTCGCAATTATTCTTGCCGCATCCTCTGTAATATCTATTCCCTCACTCTTTGATATCTCAAGTAATCTGGAAATAATAACGTCGGTAGCAATTCGCTTAAAATCAAAGCGCTGACATCTTGAAACAATAGTTGTGGGAAGCTTATGATTTTCGGTAGTAGCAAGAATAAATATAACGTACGTGGGAGGCTCCTCCAGCGTCTTAAGCAAAGCATTGAACGCCTGACCTGACATCATGTGAACCTCGTCTATGATATAAACTCTGTACTTTAACAGCGCGGGAGTAAAAGCGATTTCATCCTGCATATCACGTACGTCGTTAATACCGTTGTTGCTTGCAGCATCCATCTCAATAACGTCGGTAGCAATGCCCGCATCTATGCTGCGACAGGATTCACAGCAATTACACGGGTTGCCGTTACTCGGGTTCTCGCAATTAACCGCCTTTGCCAATATTTTGGCGCAGCTGGTCTTACCCGTACCTCTTGATCCGCAGAAAAGATAGGCGTGAGAAAGCTTGTTGTTATCAACCTCGTATTTAAGTATATCGGTTATTCCGCTCTGACCGCAAACGTCGTCAAAGTCACGTGGACGCCATTTTCTGTAAAGAGCTCTGTAGTCTGACAAAGCAACTCCCTCCCTGCTACTAAAAATAAAAGCACGCGACAGCATACATTCTGCCGCCAACGTGCTCTGTTAACAAATTATCCATCGATGTGTCGGACAGAGCCATACACCCATCCGTCGAAAATGCCCTTACATACGGTAACCGCCACCTCTGCTCCGAACAGGCAACCTTGCGGCACACGCAATGAACCGCTTAATGCTGCTTGGTTCCCCACCTGACATGGTTCACGGCCTTACGTTGCGCAAGACCCATTCTTCAACACAGAAAATGACGATGCAGACTACACAAGAGCAGCCCTCGGGACGGGAATTAATCCCTGCTATAGCGGATTTCAGGTACAAGGCGCCGCTACTGCCCCGACTGGTATGACTCCATCCGACACACCGATATCGCCGTTTTAACAACGACTATGATAGTATATCATATCTAAATTAAAAATGCAAGTAGATTTTGAAAGTTTTAAAAATATTTACATAATATATCCGCCGCTTAGGTTCATAACATCGCCCGTAATGAAGGACGCAGCCTCGCTTGCAAGGAATAATGCCGCCCCGGCTACCTCATCAGCGCTGCCTATTCTCATAAGAGGAGTTTCCTCTGCAATCCCGTTTACCGTCTCCTCATCAAGCGTACCGTTCATATCGGTAGCAATCAGTCCGGGAGCTATCGCATTCACCGTAATACCTGATGGACCGAGCTCCTTGGCAAGGGCCTTTGTCATACCTATCAACCCAGCCTTTGCAGTAGAGTAATGCACCTCGCAGGAAGAGCCTGTAATGCCCCACATAGAGGTGATGTTGATTATTCTACCCGATTTTCTCGATACCATAGAAGGTATGACCGCTTTTGAATAAAGGAATGCTCCGGTAAGATTAACTGCAAGATGCTCATTCCATTGTTCAAGCGTAATGTCGGTAAAAAGCGAGAAGGATGCAACACCCGCATTATTAATAAGGCAGTCAATATGACCGAGGTGCTCCTCCGCAAGCTTTACCGCCGAAAGAATGTCGCTCTCCAAGGCGGAATCTGCGCATATAGCCAAGGCACCCGTAGCTTCTGCCACGCTTTTTGCTTTGGATTCCGAATTTTTATAGGTAAAAGCAACCTTATATCCATTTGCGCTGAAAAGCTCTACCATGGCTCTGCCAATGCCTCTTGAGCCTCCGGTTATCAAAACTGTCTTCATGTGACCTACCTTCAAAATGTTTTTATATATTATACTACTTTTTTTAAGGCATGTCAAGTTTTTTTGCTCTTGACAACAGACGAGCCTGAGGATATAATAAATTTATTAAAGGAAAAGAGTGTTTTTATGCTGCTTATTATCAGTCAAAATAAGAAAATGGCCCGAGGAATTTCCGAGGCATTTCATTATATGAGCATCCTGTCATACGGCACCACCCCACACGAGGCGCTCTCAGAAATTTCCGGTATTTATCGCGCGGTGCTTATAATTAATCCCTCCGCCTTTCCGGACATTAATGATTACGTAGCAAGAATCAAGACGTACAAAGGTGATATTCCGGTTTTTGCTATAACAGATTCTGCGGCACCGACTGTTTATTCGGATATTTTCGATGCCGTTTTTGATAATGCCCAGTTTACCCCGGCACTTGCACAAAAAATAATAGATTTTGCCAACAAAAATAACCTTGCTCGCATTGGTGACTATTATTTAGGAGGCTTTGACGCCTGTAGCAATACTTTGGGTGTGCATTATTTCCACACTCCACTATCCCTGACAAAAACCGAAGCAATGATATTAAGATATCTCATAAGAAGCTATTCTGTTCCTCAGAAGGCAGACAATATATTAAAATATGCATTTAAGCCGTCACGTTCACCCGAAGCAACAAGCATAAGAACGCACCTGTCGCTGATGAACAAAAAGCTTGAGCAATGCATAGGCCGAAGGATGATTTCCCTGGAGCCTAACAAAGGATACGTTATTTTAACACCCGAATACATAAAAAACAGAGCTTTATGAAAGCGTACAAGCGTATACTGCATAGATTTTATCAGCCAATGGAAATACCGTTGGCTGATATTTTTTTAAAGAAAGGTATATCTCTATATGAAAATTGGAAATCTATTGCTACGCTTTATTTCGCTGATCCTCGGAATTGAGGATAGCCAAAGCTTTCCTCCGCCCCTGTCCAAGGCCGAGGAGGCCGCATTGTTTGAAAAAATGTCAAAAGGCGATTTTCGTGCAAGAGATAAAATAATTGAGCACAATCTTCGCCTGGTTTCACACATAATCAGAAAATACTATTCTTCATACGAATACCCCGACGAGTTATTGTCAGTCGGTAGTCTTGGGCTAATCAAAGCAGTGGATTCCTTTAAGCCCACTGTAGGAACAAGATTCGCCACATACGGAGCAAAGTGCGTGCAAAACGAGATACTTATGTTTTTCCGTAGCAACAAAAAGCGAAAAAACGAAATATCCATAAATGATCAAATAGATGTAGATAAGGACGGAAATCCCCTTACCTACCTTGACATTATTAGTCAGCCCGAAACAATGGAAAGCGATCTTGATCTTAAGGTTTACATAGAAAAAATGCGATCATTGGTGGATGACCTGCTCTTGCCGAGAGAAAAGGAAATTATTGTCCTCAGATACGGCCTCAAGGGATATCAGCCAAGAACACAGCGTGAGGTCGCAAGATATCTTGGAATTTCAAGATCCTATGTTTCGCGCATTGAAAAAAAGGCGCTTGAAAAAATGAAGGCCGCCTTTGGCGACAATATTCCTTGTTTTGACGATTAATTTTCAAAGTTTCGAATAAAAAACAATATTGGTGGAAAAATAAAAACGGATCGTGCCGTATCCGCACGGAATCGGTCCATATAACTTAGAAAAGGTACGGTCATATTTTATGATGATTGTAAACAAAATCGCACTTATATTAATTATAATAGGTGCGCTCAACTGGGGACTCGTCGGTCTGTTCTCCTTCGACCTGGTTGCATGGATCTGCGGCGGCGCGACCGCAATCGTGGCAAGAATAATCTATACGGTTATTGCCCTTGCCGGTATTTGGTGCATATCTATGCTGTTCATGGACGATGAAGAGGTGGCAAGCACTCGCGCTTAAGCCCCGACGATCGTAATTTCCAATCAAAAAGGACGGAGCGAGCCGCATGGCTCGCTCCGTTTATCTTTACTTACAGAAGCATTCTATGTAATTATCGATGCCGTCAGAAATGATTTTTATAGCCTCATCTCTGCCGTGAACCTCATCAACGGCGGTATCCTTGTTCTCAAGATTTTTATACACCTTAAAGAAGTGTGTCATCTCATCAAACACATGCTTAGGAAGCTCGTCGATGCTCTTATAGTGATTATAATTAGGATCATTGAATGGAATAGCAATAATTTTTTCATCAAATCTGCCGTTATCAATCATGGAAATAACGCCGATAGGATATGCCCTGACCAGTGACATGGGCTCAAGCTTCTCTGCGCAGATAAGCAGAACATCGAGCGGATCACCGTCATCACCGAAGGTTCTGGGAATAAAGCCATAGTTTGCAGGATAGTGTGTAGATGTATAAAGAATTCTGTCAAGAATAATATAACCTGTTTCCTTGTCCAGCTCGTATTTTTTCTTGCTGCCCTTGGAAATTTCTATAACACAAATAAAGTCCTCGGGATTTATCCTTTTCGGGGAAATGTCGTGCCAAATATTTGACATATATGAACCTCCTTTATATTTTGTATTTTAATTATAAATGCTTTTCTTATAAAAGTCAATGTTTTTTTATATTTTGAAACGAAAAAAATGATAAATCATAAAATGATAATAACAAACTTTCGATGTAAAGTCTGTTTAAAACAAGAAAAAGATGACAGAATAACTATGTAGCGAATTGGAGAAGGAGATGAAAATTCCTATTTGGGAAGCGGATAAAAAATGAACATAAAACGCGGTGATATTTATTATGCGGATCTCAGCCCTGTTATCGGAAGCGAGCAAGGAGGACTGAGACCTGTTCTTATAGTACAAAACGACGTTGGAAACAAATACAGCCCCACGGTTATTGCGGCAGCAATTACGTCAAAGATGAGCAAAACCAAGCTCCCCACCCACATTGACGTGCCCGGAGATGATGCAGGACTGGCAAAGGACAGTATAATTTTACTCGAGCAGATACGAACCATAGATAAAAAGCGATTAAAAGAAAAAATGGGGCATCTTGATGATGCAACCATGAACAGTGTTAACAGCGCAATCGAGGTAAGCTTTGGTCTCGCAGGGGGCAATACCGACGAGGGCTGACTGGCTGAGGAATATTTACGCTACCATGAGAATATTATATACTATCAAGATTTTGTAGATACAAGGAAAGGTAGCGGCTATGAACGAATATAAGCCCGAAGGATCATTAATAAAAACGGCAAAAAACTATGAGTATATTTCATCAAAAGCAGGCCTGGAGCGAGCGCTCGAAAAGCAGGCGATTATTGAAGCGCCCGTAGTTCTTTGCGACCACAATTTTGATCTTCACGTTGAGCTGGGTGGCGGCATTAAAGGTTTGATTCCAAGAGAAGAGGTGGAATATTCTCCCGACGGAGATGGTGTAAAGGATATTGCTATACTGACAAGAGTTGGAAAAAGCGTCTGCTTTAAGGTAATTGGATTTAAAAGCACCTCCCGAGGTGACAGCATTGCCATACTCTCGCGCCGATCCGCCCAGCGTGAATGCGTGGATAATTATCTTAACACGCTTCTCCCGGGAGATATTATTCCCGCCAAGGTAACGCATCTTGAAAGCTTCGGCGCATTCGTTGATATTGGATGCGGCAGAATCTCCCTACTCTCTATCGACTGCATCTCGGTATCACGGATCTCCCATCCATCTGCACGACTTGCTGTTGGTGAGCTAATCTATACGGCTGTTAAATGCATTGACGAAAAGGGGAGAATTTTTGTATCAGGGCGAGAGCTGCTTGGCACCTGGGAAGAAAATGCCGCCATGTTTTCAGAGGGGCAAACGGTTAGAGGCATTGTAAGAAGCGTTGAAAGCTACGGGATATTCGTTGAGCTTACGCCAAACCTCGCCGGACTTGCCGAATACCGTGACGGGATCTATGCAGGACAAACGGCGGCAGTGTATATAAAAAGCATTATCCCCGACAAAATGAAGATAAAGCTGATATTGATTGATACCGATGAAGCATCCGGCACGCCGACGCCTCTTACATACTTCATTGACCCTGAAAAGCACCGCCACATTGACAGCTGGAGATATTCTCCCATCTCTTCATCCAAGATAATTGAAACTATATTCTGATTAAGGCCCGGAGTTTTCCGGGCCATTCTATTGACTTAAATGCTTTTTTGTGATAAAATAAGCAAAAAAAGGAGTGCATTATGGTTTATCTCGGAAATGATTGGGACGAGCTTTTAAAGGCTGAATTTGAAAAGGAATATTATCTGTCGCTTAGAGAATTTCTGAAGAGTGAGTATTTTTCACGTAGAATTTATCCACCCATGAATGATATTTATAATGCGCTGCGATATACCTCATACGATAACACACGAGTTGTTATCCTCGGTCAAGACCCATATCACGGATACGGCCAGGCACACGGCCTTTGCTTTTCTGTAAAGGAAGGCACTCCCCCACCCCCTTCTTTAAAAAACATATTCAAGGAGCTACATAATGAGCTCGGCATAGCTGAGCCAAGAACAGGCGAGCTTATCGGATGGGCAAAGCAAGGTGTTCTTCTTCTCAACACTACCCTAACCGTTCGTGAAGCCTCACCGCAAAGTCACAAGGGACAAGGCTGGGAAATACTAACCGATAGAATTATTGAAATCATCAATGAAAAAGAAAGACCGGTAGTATTCATGCTCTGGGGCGGCAACGCAAGAGCAAAAAAAGCGCTTATCACAAACAAAAATCATCTTGTCCTCGAGTGTGCTCACCCCAGCCCCCTTTCTGCATACAACGGATTCTTTGGATGCGGACACTTTGTAAAGGCAAACGATTTTCTTGCATCAAAGGGAGAGGCCTCTATTCTTTGGGATAAAATAAACGATATTTAACACAAAAAACGAGACAGATGGTTCTGCCTCGTTTTTTCTTTATTTTTTCACCTTGGGCTGATACTGCATTGAATTAACCTTATAAACGGTTATAAATGCCTTAGGATCTGTTTTCCTGATAAAATCCATCAGCTTTCTGTATTCGCTCTTATCCACTATGGTTACTATTTCCTTATGAACTGTCTTGTCGTATGCACCGTAGCTTTCATAAATAGTCGCGCCGCTGTTAAGATCATGCAGGATAAAATCAACAAAAACATCAAACTTGGAGGAAATAATGCAGACCTTTCTTTTAAGGTCAAAGCCAACCATGAAGTAGTCAAGCATCATACCGCAGAAATATGTACCAATAACACTAAGCACAACTATCTTGGCATTATCAGTTATGAACACCGATGTCAGTGCAATCGTAATTCCGGAAATAGACATAGCCTTTCCAAGATCCATCTTAAGATGCTTGTTCATTATTTTTGCAACAATATCAAGGCCGCCTGAGGAAGCGTTGCGAGCAAACAGAATCGCCGAGCCAATGCCAACGACCATAATATATCCGATCACATCAAGCAAAGGATCATTTCCTGTCAGCGACTCAAAATTCTTGCAAAGGTTTTCCAGCAAACCAATAAATGCAGGAACCATAATTGCCGTATAAACAGTCTTTATACCGAATTCAGGTCCCACAAGAATAAATCCGAGAAGCAAAAGTATAACGTTAATCAAAAGATTAAGCACCCATACCGGCAGGGGTATAAAATGGTTAAGCACCATTGCAAGCGCAGAGCCGCTTCCTATAACAACGTTGCTTGGCAGCAGGAAGAAGAATACCGCCGCCGCAGCTATAAATGCGCCGATTGTAATTACAATAAAATCTACAGCTGACGTCTTGAAATCAATCTTTATTTTTTTATTTGACATTTACTTTTCCTCTTGCGTTAAAGCTATCCAAAACCTCTTAAGGTTTATTTTCTCATTTGGCTCATATACCGTTGATTCGTATACACCGCCGTTAGCAATAATGGTCTTTTCACTTTTTACATTGTCTTCATTACAGGTTATCAGCAATCTTTCAATGCCGATTTCCCGGCAAAACGGAAGGACCGATGCAAGCATTTGCTTTGCGTATCCACGACCTCTTTCTCCGGGTCTTATAGAATACCCGATATGTCCGGCATATTTTTCTAAGTAATCGTTAAAATAATGCCTTACCTGAATCATTCCGACAACACGGTTATCGCTACGGCGAACAAACATAAACTGAGTCGCAATCACTCTTCCGGCAGGCAATGTCTCGGGGCTTTCATAGTCAATACATTTTTTAATAAAATCCATTGGATCATGAATAAATCTTAGCGAGCCACACCCATCCATCGAGTCGCCAGCCTTAAGGAACTCACTCCTATAGTCTGCAATCTCGTAAGCATACTCTCCGGTGGGTTTAATTAAAAGAAAATCATTCATAGAAAAATTCACCGTCAATAAAAAATTACATCTATACAAGCATGAAATACAATAGCACGGCAAAGCCTAAAACAATACGGTAATATCCAAAAATCCTAAAATCATGTTGCTTTACAAATTCCATAAGAAATCTTATCACAACCAATGAGACAAGGAAGGATACAATAATTCCTACCAGCAGGATTATTATCTCTTCTCCGCTCGCTACAAAGCCGTTTGCCAAAAATTTAATTACCTTAAGCCCGGATGCGCCGAGCATAATCGGGATCGCCATAAAGAATGAAAACTCCGCGCTCGCCTCTCTTGATACACCGCAGGCCATACCACCGAGAATCGTGGAGCCGGAACGTGATGTACCGGGAATAAGCGAAAGCGATTGAAACAACCCAATTTTTATTGCATCGGTATAACCGAGATCATCGACACTCAATATGGTGTTTTTGCTTTTTGCCCTGATTTTTTCTACGAATATAAATATCACACCGTATACGATAAGAGCAGTCGCAACCACGATATAGTTGTATATATATCTATCTAAAAGTTCATCCAGAGCCAATCCCAGAACGGCAGCCGGAGCAGATCCCACCAAAGCCTTTCCCCACAAATTAACAACTGCGCGCCGTTGCGTAACATTCTTATTTCGTGCGAAGGGATTAAGCTTATCCCAAAACAAGATCGGAACGGCAATGATGGCGCCAAGCTGGATCACCACTAAAAACATCTCACGAAAGCTTGGCGAAAGATCAATATGAATTATTTCATCAATAAGAATCATGTGTCCGGTTGAGCTTATTGGCAGCCATTCTGTTATTCCCTCAACCACACCGATAATAACAGCCTTAAGAATTTCGATAATCAGCACTAAACCTCTTCCTTATTTAGCGCGAAGAATATCTCCCTCGCGAATTTCGAACGGAACCTTCATATAGAATTTCATATAAGGATGAGGAGTGCTTTCTATAGGATTCATGTTTTCATCAAACATTTCACCAATAACAAGCTCGCGACCAATCGCACCGGGAGTAAGAAGCTCGGCAGAATCGCCAAAGCACATCTTGTTTCTCTGCGTAAACTCGCCAAGACCGGTATCAGCATCATAGCCGGTTGCAACCGCAAGATAAGCCTTATCCTTAATATATCCGTTATTGGGCGCAAGATTAGCATCTGCATGAGAGTCGGTAAAGTAATAGCCGGTATGATAATCTCTGTGGCTAACCGATTCAAGCTCGCGATACCAGTCGGGATTGTATTTATACTCACCGCCAAAATAGCTGTCTATAGCCATTTTGTATGCATTGGTAACAACCGCGGTATAGTATGCCGACTTCATTCTTCCCTCGATCTTAAAGGAGTTAATTCCTGCCTCTATAAGCTCGGGAATATGCTCTATCGTACAGGTATCGCGGCTGGCCATAATAAAGGTCTCACCGTTGATCTCCTCCACCGGCATTCTGCAATCAGGACGTTTTTCCTCTACTATCTCATAATTTTTAATAGTATAGTTCCATCTGCAGGGCTGTGCGCACATTCCTCTGTTGGCATCTCTGCCTACCATGTGATTGGAAAGCAGGCATCTGCCACTATAAGAAACGCACATAGAACCGTGTACAAAGCACTCAAGCTCAAGATCATCGGGAATATTCATACGGATAGCCTTGATCTCATCAAGGGTAAGCTCACGGGCAAGAACAACACGCCTTGCACCAAGCTTATACCACGCCAGGCAAGCCGCCGCACTAACTGCATTTGCCTGTGTAGAAATGTGAATTTCCATATTGGGAAGCAGCTCCTTAACAAGCACCAATACTCCCACGTCTGCGATAATCATTGCATCTATATTTATATGCGAAAGATCGATCAAATATTTGCGTAAAGCATCATATTCATACTCTCTGGGCATTGTATTAAGGGTAAGATACACCTTAACACCTCTTGCGTGTGCATATTCTACAGCCTCGGCAAGCTCGTCTATGGAAAAATTATCGGCCGCAGCACGCATGCCAAATATATGTCCAGCAAGATAAACCGCATCTGCGCCGTAAAGAATTGCAGCACGCATTTTTTCAAAATTGCCTGCGGGTGATAATATTTCAGGTCTTTTCATTCTAATTTCCTTTCGGATGTTTTTTTACCGCAATAAGATCTATTTCCCATGCGGGCAAGCATCTTAGTCGGCGAAGATAAAGGCTGTACTCAGGATAGCCATCCTTCACCGTGTTGACAAGGTCGAATATATCACGGCTTCGGTGGTACAGCGAGATTAATAGCGTTGGCATACAGCTCTTTATAGTTGCATGAGAGCCCAACAGTGCCTCGGCCTCTGCGCCCTCCACGTCATATTTAATATAATCTATTTTTCCCTGTGTAAGATTATCTATTGTAGCTAGGACTATCTCATCCCTTGTATGCTCAAAGGATGCCGTAGCACTTACAGTAGAATTACGGTTTCCGCTGGAGAAAAACATACCGCCGGAATCCTCGCTCCAAGCCGCCGTATTAAAGGCTTCGATAGTTATATCAGATTCTGCCTCGGAATATTTAACGAGTTTTTTGTAATTTTTCTTATCCGGCTCTATTGCATACACTTCATCAAGATTCGGAAAATACTCCTTTATCTCCCTTATTGTATCGCCATTATATGCACCGGCATCAACTGTACGTCGAATTTTTTCCACCGGCATAAGCGAGTATATTTCATCTCTTGTCGAATAGCATTCAAGGAGATATTTCATTTTTCCCGTAAGCTTATAATTAACAACCGACGAAAAAATCGCTTTTGATTCCTCGTCCTCAAGGCTATTGTACGCCTTTATGATCGCATCATAATTTTGGTTATAAAAATCCTTGTCAAAATACTCCTCTACCCCTGCAACAGGCATATCCGGAACATACATATCATAGGATGCGTCAATCTCTGCAAGCATATCGATAACATCCTTCCTGTTGGAGGCAAAGGAAAGTAATATAACAAAATCCTGATAATCGGCTTTAATCTCCGAGAAGGATTTTACACGGTAACCACGGAATGAGTGGCCACGAACAAATCCATCAGAAGCAAACACGTCACTGACAGTGATTCCGTAAACTGATAATCTATCAAAAAGCTTGTCTGCACCGTTTCCCATGCCGTAAACAACTATGGGACGGCTTTCATTTTTTAGTTCTGTCCACATATCTGTTTCAAGCGGATATGCTGGTAATGGAAAAATTAGATACGGCATACAAACTCCAAAAAATCTTTAATATATAAATATTATACTAAAATTATTGAAAAGTCAAGAAATTGTGAAAAAGTCTTGAAAAATTAATTATTTTATGATAAAATCATAAAAAAAGAAAGAGGTAATTTATATGGACTGCATATTCTGCGCTATAATTAACGGGGATATTCCCTCTAAAAAGGTATACGAGGACGAGAGCTGCTATGCATTTCACGACATTGCGCCCCAGGCGCCCGTGCACTGTGTAATAGTTCCTAAGGAACATATTTCCTCGGCCGATGCGATAAATAGCGAAAACGCACATTACATTTCGGCTATTTTCACCGCAATTCCCAAAATTGCCGCTGATCTTGGCCTTACAAACGGATACCGTGTTATCACCAATATAGGCGAGGACGGCGCTCAGAGCGTAAAGCATCTTCACTTCCACCTTCTCGGCGGAAAGAAATTAAGCGAAAATATAGTATAAATAATATAAAAAGCAGAGTGCAAATGCACCCTGCTTTTTATATTGGCATGATAAGGATTAGTTAACCTTTTCCTTAACCTTTGCTGCCTTACCAACTCTGTCGCGAAGGTAGTAAAGCTTAGCACGGCGAACCTTAGCCTCGCGGAATACTACAACCTTCTCTACGTTGGGAGAATGAAGGGGGAAGGTCTTCTCAACACCTACGCCGTAAGAAACACGTCTTACAGTAAAGGTCTCGGAGATGCCGCCGCCGTGTCTAGCGATAACGGTACCCTCGAACATCTGGGTTCTTTCCTTCTCACCCTCGACGATCTTAACGTAAACCTTTACGCCGTCGCCGATACCGAACTGAGGAACTTCGGTCTTAAGCTGCTCACTAACAAAAGCCTGGATCTTTTCCATTTTAGGGCCTCCTTTAAACTTCGGACGTTCGTACAGAGCATCGCAGAGGACCGTCCTGATAATATTACTGTTTGCCATATAGGCATAATCACAGATGTAGTTATTATAGCATAGGGTTTTAAAAAAATCAAGTGGTTTTTTCAATATTTTTACATTTTTTTGTAATACCATTGAAATTACATTAATTGCATGGTAAAATACTAGTAAATAAAGATTCAGGAGGATATTATGAAGCTCTTAATTGCATCGGATATTCACGGCGACCTTGACAGCATGCGCAATCTGCTTTCTATTTATAAAAAGGAAGGTTGCGATAAAATATTATTGCTTGGAGATTTGTTATACCACGGTCCAAGAAACGATCTGCCTGCAAGCTATAACCCCAAGTCGGTTATTTCCCTGCTTAATGAAAACAGGCACAGCATTCTCGCTGTACGAGGCAACTGTGACACCGAGGTTGATCAGATGGTGCTGGATTTCCCTATTCTCGCCGACTATATCTGCCTCTCGCTCGACGGACTTACAGTTTATGCAACCCACGGACATAAGTATAATATCGACTCTCCCCTTCCTTTTAATGAAGGTGATATACTTCTCCACGGCCATACTCACATTCTCGCCTGTGAGGAGTTTGGAAATAACAATTATTACCTTAATCCCGGATCGGTAGCAATCCCCAAGGGAGGTAATCCCAGAAGCTATATGATTTATGAAAACAGGAGCTTTACTGTCAAGGATCTTGACGGAAGCATCATTATTAATAAAGCATTTTAATAAAAAGCCCGATTACCTCGGGCTTTTTTTAACGCAATTTTCTTCACCGAATATACTGTACAGGTATAAGGAGGTGCGTCAATGAACTCATACGCTTATTACAACGGTAAATTTGGAAAAACAGATGAAATAACAATTCCCCTGTCAGACAGATCAATATACTTTGCCGATGCGATTTACGATGCCGCAATCGGAGTATATGACAGAATACTATGGGAGGATGAGCATATTGACAGATTTATGTCTAATGCAAGAAGAATAGGAATCCACCCCACCTTCGACAAAAAATATCTATCCGCACTCCTTCGTGAAATAGCTATAAAATCCATGATAGAAAGCTACTTCCTGTACTTTCAAATTTCAAGAGATTTACCTATGCGCACCCACTCAGCGGCCAAGTCGGAAAACAATCTTTTAATAACTGTTACACCCATAGAGATTAAAAGGACGCACAATCCGCTGAGGATGATGACTACCGAGGACAAAAGACATGGATATTGCGATATAAAAACCACCAACCTACTCCCAGCGGTTTTAGCCTCAACGAAGGCAGAAGCCATCGGCTGTGACGAGGCAATTTTTGTACGAAAAGGAATTGTAACAGAATGTGCAAAATCTAATATTTCAATATTAAAGCAAGGCAGAGTCATTACGCATCCAAAAAACAACAGAATTTTACCCGGAATAACGAGAGAACATTTACGTGCAGCTTGTTCTGAATACGGTATTGAATTTTGCGAAGAAAGATTCACACTAAAGGAGCTGTTTTCCGCCGATGAAATATTAATTACGGGAACAAGCAAACTATGTAGAACGGTAGGAGAGATAAACGGCATTCCGGTCGGCGGCAAGGATAGCAAAATGGCAGATTTGCTGTGCGATTTTATTTTCAATGAATATGCCGCTTTACGTGCAATATGAACATAATTCATGAGAAATATATGCAAAACCATTTTTTTCATCAAAAAAATTTAATTTTTTTATTGATTTTTATATTTAATTATGTTATAATAAGAAGGATTTTTTAAATACGTGCGTATTGCATATAAGGAGGAAAAAAATATATGCTTAAAAAACTTTCCAGCATTCCCTTTGCAGGTTCCGATGAACAGAACGCAAAGCTTGCTGCGGTAATTGAAAAATACAAGGGTGACAAGAGTCGCCTTATGGCGGTTATGCAGGAGGCTCAAGGTATCTACGGTTATCTTCCGATAGAGGTTCAGAGCATGATTGCAGAAGGTATGGACGTTCCGCTTGAAAAGGTTTACGGCGTTGCAACCTTCTACGCTCAGTTCTCCCTTTCTCCCAAGGGTGAATATCACGTTGCGGTTTGTCTCGGTACAGCATGCTACGTAAAGGGCTCCGGCGTAATTTATGACAAATTCCAGGAGCTGCTCGGTATTGCCGGTGACGAGTGCACTGCAGACAGAAGATTCTCTCTTACCGCCTCTCGTTGTATCGGCGCATGCGGTCTTGCCCCCGTTCTTACAGTTAACGAGGACGTTTATGGCAGACTTACAGCCGACGATGTTGCAGGTATTCTCAGCAAATACAATTAACAGCTACTCTAAAAATCAAGGACGGAAAAAACAATGAAAATTTCCAAAATGCAGGAGCTGCTCGAAGCAAAGGTGCTTTGTGGTGAAGAATTTCTTGGCAGACACGTATACTCTGCCTGCGGCTGTGATCTTATGAGCGATGTGCTCGCATTTGCAAAGGATCAGGCGGTACTTCTTACAGGATTGGTTAATCCTCAGGTAGTAAGAACGGCTCTTATGATGGATATGAATTGCATCGTTTTCACACGATCCAAGCAACCCGGAGATGATATTATTAATCTAGCAAGAGAGCACGAGCTTGTTGTTCTCAGCACAGATAAATCACTCTACACATCATGCGGCCTGCTTTATACAAACGGACTCGTAGGATCAAAGGGTGTAGCAAAATGAGTGATAATTTAGTTTTTCGTTTCGATGTCTTAGGCGGCGACTTCACATCCGCTGGTCAGGCATCCGTGCAGGTTAAAAAGAACCTTAGACAGCTCGGTTTTGACACCGAGATAATAAGACGCGTTTCTATTGCTATGTACGAGGGCGAAATTAATATGGTTATCCATGCCGGAGGCGGTACCGCCGAGGTTATCGTTTCCGAGGAATATATCGAGATCATTCTGCAGGATAGCGGACCCGGCATCAAGGATATCGAGCAGGCAATGCAGGCCGGATTTTCTACCGCAAGTGAAACCATTCGTTCGCTTGGCTTTGGCGCCGGAATGGGTCTACCCAATATGAAGAAAAACACAGACTCTATGGAAATAACCTCTACGCTCGGCGTAGGAACACGCATCGTAATGAGAGTACTGCTTTAACGGAGGACAAGCAATGAAGCACTATGAACATTCAGTTCTTCTTGACGAGAGCAAATGTACAGGCTGCACAACTTGCATAAGGCACTGCCCCACAGAGGCCATTAGAATTAAGGCGGGCCGTGCTGTTATCAATTCCAACAGATGTATAGATTGTGGCGAGTGTATCAGACACTGTCCGCATAACGCAAAGAAGGCGGTGAGCGACCAGCTTTCCTCCATGGATGGCTTTAAGTGGAAGATCGCCCTGCCCGCCCCCACGCTTTACGGTCAATTTGACAATCTTGACGATGTTGACTATGTTCTTAACGGACTGCTTAAAATCGGATTTGACGACGTTTACGAGGTATCCAAGGCTGCGGAGCTTGTCTCTGCATACACCAGACTTTACCTTCAAACAGAGGGTGTAAAAAAGCCCGCCATCAGCTCTGCCTGCCCGGTTATAATGCGACTTATTTCGCTTAGATTCCCTTCTCTGGAGGAGCACGTTATACATATGCTTCCCCCCATGGAGATTGCGGCTATGCTGGCAAGAGAACGTGCGCTTCAGGAGCATCCGGAGCTTACACCCGAGGACATTGGTGTGTGCTTTATCACTCCGTGTCCTGCAAAGGTCAGTTATGTAAAAAACGGCTTTGGTGACTACATGAGCCGCGTGGATAAAGTAGTTTCTATCAGCGACATATATTTCCTGCTCATCAGCTCGATGAGTATGGATGATGAGCTGAAGGATCTTTCGGAGTCTGGCAGAATTGGTATTGGCTGGGCAAGAAGCGGCGGAGAATCCACAGCTATATTTAACGAGGATTATCTTGCTGCCGACGGAATAGAAAACGTTATTCACGTTCTTGATCAGATTGAAAACGGCAACATTCCCCCACTCGAATTTATCGAGCTTAACGCTTGCACAGGCGGATGCGTCGGCGGTGTCCTCACCATGCAGAATCCTTTTATTGCTAAAGCAAGACTGCAGGGGTTGAGAAGATACCTTCCTGTTTCTCAAACAACGCTTCCATCGGGCTCTAATTATATTCCGGACAGCTTTTTGTTCGAGGAGCTTCCCGAATACGACCCCATCAGTCGCCTCGGTAACAGCATTGCCGAATCTATGCGAATGATGGCAGATATACAGAATTTCAAATCTACTCTTCCCGGCATTGACTGCGGCTCCTGCGGAGCACCTACGTGCAGAGCCTTTGCCGAGGATGTTATCAAAAAAACTGCTTGTCCCGAGGATTGCCGTCTTAGAGATTCGTGGCAAAACAAGGGCGGAAAGGCGTAGCTTATGACCGTAGAGGCGCTTGCAAATCAGCTTGGCTTTAAAACCCTGTGTATGCCTTCTCCCGAAAAGGAGATACAAGGCGTATATATAGGTGACCTACTCAGCTGGGTTATGGGTAAGGCTGATCAGGGAAACGTGTGGATCACTATAATGTCAAACGTCAACACTCTTGCAGTTGCAACTCTTGTTGACGCATCATGTATTCTCCTTGCAGAGGAGGTTATTCCCGATGCAGAGATACTTGAAACCGCCAAAGCAAAGGGGATTAACATTCTTTCTACCCCGCTGTCGGCCTACAGGGCCGCAATAATGCTTGCGGAGTCATTAAGTTGAAAAAATACTATTACGATCTACACATACATTCCTGCCTCTCTCCCTGTGGCGACGATGATAATACGCCGAACAACATTGCCGGCATGGCATCGCTGTGCGAGCTTGACATCGTTGCTCTAACAGATCATAACAGCTGCAAAAACTGTCCTGCCTTTTTCGAGGCGGCTGAATCACACGGCCTTGTACCCGTTGCCGGTATGGAGCTTACAACCTCCGAGGATATACACGTGGTCTGCCTTTTCGAAAGACTTGATGATGCTATGCGTTTTGATGAATACGTCGAAAAGCACAGTATCAAAATTAAGAACAACCCCGATATTTTTGGCAAGCAAAGTGTGCTCGACAAAAATGACGATCTTGTATCAGAGGTTGAACATCTGCTGATAAACGCCACAGATATCTCTATTTCTACGGTAAAAGATCTTGTAGAAAACTACGGCGGAATATGTTACCCTGCCCACATCGACCGAGATTCCAACGGTGTTATTGCCGTGCTTGGTACTCTCCCGCAGGATACTCCGTTTGATTTTTACGAGCTTCATAACAGCTCAAGTATCGACCCGTATTCTTCAGCATACGGCATTGCTGTCGACAGATTTATCATTAGCTCGGATTCACATTATCTTACTGATTTCAGAGATAAGGATGTCTATATTGAGCTTGATGAAAACGAAGACTCCAACCAGGTAAGGAGTAGCTTATTCAAATATTTACGGAGGCATAACGAATGAAGGAGCTTTCATTAAATATACTGGATATTGCGGAAAACAGCACAAAAGCTAAGGCAGAACTTATAAACATAGAAATTATTGAAAATTCAGATACTTTAATCATTAAAATTTCCGACAATGGAATCGGCATGAATGCCGAAACATTGTTGTCGGTTACAGATCCCTTTTACACCACCCGCACAACCAGAAAGGTTGGTATGGGAATACCACTGTTCAGATTTGCCGCAGAGCAAACGGGCGGTAATCTTACTATCTCGTCAAGACATATTGACGAGCATCCGACAAACCACGGCACAATAGTGTCGGCAACATTTAATAAAAATCATATTGACTTCACACCACTCGGCGATATCGTATCTACCCTGGTGACAATGATCCAAGGTCATCCGATGACCGATTACGTGTTTACTCACCGAATAGGTGACGGTCTTATTTCGCTTGATACAAGAGAGATGCGTGCTGTACTTGACGGCCTTCCCCTCGATACATACGAGGTTCTCTGTTGGGTTAAGGAAAATCTGACCGAACAATACAAAGCTTTATAAATAAAATTAAATATATGCCCCTAAGAAAGGAAAACAAAAATGAAATCTTTGGCTGAACTTCAAGCAATCAAAGACAGAATGAAGAGCAAAATCGTTCTGCGTGAAGGCAGTGGCGACATAAGAGTTGTAGTAGGTATGGCTACCTGCGGTATTGCTGCAGGCGCACGTCCCGTTCTCAACGCATTTGTTGAGGAGGTTAACAACCTCGGTCTTAACGACACCGTTACCGTTTCACAGACAGGCTGTGTTGGTTATTGCCAGCTCGAGCCCATCGTAGAGATCTACGAGGCAGGTAAAGAAAAAATTACCTACATTCACATGACCGCCGACAAGGCAAAGGAAGTTGTGGAAAAGCATTTGAAGGGCGGTAATATCGTTTCAGAGTATACTCTGACCGATGCCGAGTGATAGGAGGAAAAAGCAAATTATGATTCGTGCACACGTGTTAATCTGCGGCGGTACAGGATGTACCTCCTCTGGTAGTAAGACCCTCCAGGAGGCTTTTAATCACAGCCTTGAAAAATTCGGTCTTACCGAAGAAATTAAAATGGTTCAGACCGGTTGCTTTGGCCTTTGCGCCCTCGGTCCTATCGTTATCGTTTATCCCGACGGCACATTCTACAGCCGTGTAACCCCCGAGGACGTTGACGTTATCGTTGAGGAGCATCTTCTCAAGGGTAGAATTGTTGACCGCCTTGTTTACAGAGATGTAGAGACCGATCAGATTGTTGAAGAGCAGGCAAAGAACGTTTCGCTCTCTGACACCAAGTTCTATAAATCCCAGAAGCGTATCGTACTCCGTAACTGCGGTGTTATCGACCCCGATAACATTGAAGAGTATATTGCTATGGACGGTTATGCCGCCCTCGGTAAGGTACTCACCGAGATGACCCC
The DNA here is from genome assembly GCA_017646745.1 of Clostridia bacterium. Lineage (GTDB taxonomy): Bacteria > Bacillota > Clostridia > Oscillospirales > CAG-272 > UBA1740. The sequence goes on along the minus strand of JAGCLY010000038.1, from coordinate 987 downwards.
CGATGAGGTTATCAAGATTGTTTCGGATTCCGGTCTTCGCGGTAGAGGAGGCGGAGGCTTCCCCACCGGCCGTAAGTGGGCTCTTTGTGCGCCTAACAAGGCAGACCAGAAGTACGTTGTATGTAATGCCGACGAGGGTGACCCCGGCGCATTCATGGACCGTTCTATTCTTGAGGGCGATCCCCACTGTATTATCGAGGCTATGACCATCTGCGGTTATGCTGTTGGCGCAACCAAGGGCTATGTATACGTAAGAGCGGAGTACCCCATTGCGGTTACCCGTCTGCAGAAGGCTATTGACGATGCTAAGGCATACGGTCTGCTCGGTAAGAACATATTTAATTCCGGCTTTGACTTTGATCTTGAAATCAAGCTTGGCGCCGGCGCATTCGTATGCGGTGAGGAAACTGCGCTTATGACCTCTATTGAGGGTAACCGCGGCGAGCCTCGTCCCCGTCCTCCCTATCCTGCAGTAAAGGGTCTGTTCGGCAAGCCTACCGTTGAAAACAACGTTGAGACCTTTGCAAACATTCCTCAGATAATTCTTAACGGTGCTGAGTGGTTCTCTTCTATGGGTACCGAAAGATCCAAGGGTACGAAGGTATTCGCTCTTGGTGGTAAGATTCAGCATACCGGCCTTGTTGAGATTCCTATGGGCGTTACTCTTGACACCATTATCAACGAAATCGGTGGCGGTATTCCTAACGGCAAGAAGTTTAAGGCAGCCCAGACCGGAGGTCCCTCCGGCGGTTGTATTCCCGCAAGCCTTATTAACACCGAGGTTGATTACGACAACCTTGTTGCTCTTGGCTGTATGATGGGCTCCGGTGGTCTTATCGTTATGGACGAAGACAACTGTATGGTTGATATGGCGAAGTTCTTCCTTGAGTTCACCGTTGACGAATCCTGCGGTAAGTGTACTCCCTGTCGTGTTGGAACAAAGAGACTTCTCGAGCTCCTTGATAAGATCACCGACGGTAAGGGCAC
>JAGCLY010000037.1 GCA_017646745.1 Clostridia bacterium | reverse complement strand
TATATTAGGTAACTAACCCTCAATGGAGGGGTTTATTATCTCCTCCGTCGCATAGGCGCAGCCTATCACCTCGTTGCCTTGGCTCTGTCTGCTTCTTGCTTTGTGAGGTATCGCTCGCTGTGCTAAAAAGATTATCAATCCTTTTAGCTTGCTCACATTTAACTGTGAAGCACGGTATATATTGTAGCACACTATTTTGTTTTTTGCAAGAGAATTTTGGGGATTTGTTAAAATAATTAGGGCGGAGAAATTCTCCGCCCTGTTTGCCATATTATTCTCTTTACTTTTTCTCGATATACAGCGTTACTGTATTTGCATCAAAGGTAAGAACGTAGGTACCGGAAACCAAATAAAAGTTTTTATTGCCGTTAGAGTTGCCGTTGCTGTCGTTATAATTTACGGTACAGTTCGGGTCAACAATCTCGTAGCCATACCAAATGTCGGTGTTATCATCAAAAATCTTGAACTTTATACGGCCGTTGGATGAAGATACATGAGCCGAGGTAACGGTAAAGGTGAAGGTTCCGTCACCGTTTGACTTCATGGCGTACTGTTCGTTTACAGCCCAACCGTTCATATCTCCCATAATGTAGGGCCTGGAATTAGTAATGGGCTCGCTTCCGCTGTTTTCGCCACCACTCGAGCCACCGCTGTTATCGGTGTTACCTTGATCGCCTATTGCCTTGTAGAGGGTAGCACGCTTTGCCTTAAGGTAATCTGCAAAGGACATATTCTTACTCTCGCCTGCTCCGGCAGTGCGGTTTATGTCAAAACGGAACTTATATCCGCCAGCATTATTATAGCTCTTAGACGGAGTGGCCTCTGAGGAATAAAGAGCCTTTGCGATCTCAAAACGCTCACTAAACTTTGCATTTGTAAGCATTTCACTGGCATCAACCTCCTTAAGTGCCTGGATATACTCGCTGATAAAGAATCCACCTGTGCATACACTCTTAAGGAAGAGGGGGCTACGCTGATCGCCGTTTGCGCCAAGCGCCTTCTTAGTAAAGGGATCGTCCTTGGTCATTCCATGACCTGTGGGATTCCATGTATTAACACCGAGACCACGGTCCATATCGTAAGGAATAACGATCATCTTACCTGTATCAGCGCGGAAATAGATGTAGGAGTTGTTATAATTGTTACGCAGATCGTCACAGTTGCCAACCATATAAGAAACTGCGCAATAATACATAAAGTTCTGAATATCGACCACGGATGCAAACTTATCCTTGGTAACGTTGCCGGACTTTATAGTATTAATAAGAGTTTTCAGGCTCTCATGAGTAGATGTCTTCTTATTTGTTTTCAGATCATAAACGTAGAATTTACCTGCGTCCTCATCCTCTACACCGTAGGAGGAGAAGGAGGTAAAGGTTGCACCATCCGAGGTCCACCCCAGCTTATAAAGGTCGCCGCCAAGCGCCTCGGCAGGCAGATTCTTCTCAAGGAAGATATCATCTACCGGCTCATACAGCACCCACACACCAGCATGATCCTTACCTATATCAAGAGAGGTCAGGTTGGTATGAGGCGCGAGAACACCGAATTCACGGTAAAGATCGTAAGCATAGGTTTCTCTTATATAGGTTGTATCATCATTTCTGTTCCAACGAAGGTCGATCTTCTCAAGAGTAGCAAAGGTACGGTTCTTCCTCTCCTTGCGAGCTGCAGAATCGCTCCAGCTAAGCGCATCGCTGCCGTAATAGTCTGCATCGTCAAAGGTCTCCTGGAAGCTGATCTTAAAGTGAATAAGATTATACATTCCGTTGCTGTCGCTGTAGAAGCTGGTACGTGATGTGTTACCCTTCATACGAACGCCAACCTGGTCAATATAGTACGCATTCTTTGTACCGTCGGGCTTGGTTATAGTAATCGTGAGGTTAGCCATACGGTAAATAGGAGATTTCGAGCTCATAGAAGAATACTTTTCATAATCTTTCTGAATCTTCTTAAGCTCGGAGTTAGAAATATCAAGCTTCAAGGAAATGTGATTTTGTGGATCAAAGAGATCGTTAAACAGTGCCATTTCCTCGGTGATCTCAGGATTGGGAGTCTCGGGAACATAATTAGGATCGGTTGCTCCGCACTCACACTTACCGTCAACATAGCTATGCTCGTGGGGATCATCGGGAGTGTAGTTAGGATCCTCTGCTCCACACTCACACTTGCCGTCAACATAGCTATGCTCGTGGGGATCATCGGGAGTGTAGTTAGGATCCTCTGCTCCACACTCACACTTGCCGTCAATATAGCTGTGATCGTGGGGATCATCGGGAGTGTAGTTAGGATCCTCTGCTCCACACTCACACTTGCCGTCAATATAGCTATGCTCATGGGGATCATTGCCCTCGCTATTTAGAATATTCATAGCCTCGCTGTAGGTGATCCAGAAGTTATAGAGGTTATCATAAACGAGTCTGTCACCGTCAGGAAGAGTAAGGTCGACGGTCTGTGAGCCGTGGCTATTATCGTTAAAGACAATGTTAACAAACCTAGTGTCAATAGTTACCTTATAAAGTCCGTCCTCGCCAACAGAGAGAATTTCTCCGGGCCAGCCGCCCTCGCTCTCTGACTGATCCGCCCAGCTCCAGCAATAGACAGCAACCTCATCCCAGCCGGCTCTGTTAATAAGATATACTGTAACAGAATCGGGAGTGGGCTTGTCGGTATTATCGCCATCAAGCAACGCAAGTGCCTCGCCATATGTAATCCAACGGTTATCAACGTTATCAAAAACGATATTGTCGCCCACGGGAAGGTTAAGATCTGCCGTCTGCGCGCCGTTGTTATTATTAAAAATAAGATTGGTAAATTTATCACTAAAGGTGGCTCTGTAAAGTCCATCATCACCAAGAGAAAGCTCTTCTCCCGGCCAGCCGCCCTCGATCTCAAAGCCCGCGGGCCAGCTCCAGTAATAAATAGCTACCTCGTCCCAACCTGCCCTGTTAAGAAGATAGACCGTTACAGTATGGGGGTCGGGATCAATATCGGGTGTAAGATCGGGAGTGGTGGTGCCCGTGTCTCCTCCGGATTGATTATCACCAAATCCGCCTTGGTTAGGTGAATTATTCGTTCCGTTCGAATCAGTAGTATCATCCTCGGTATCATCTATGATCCAGTCAAAGCCCTCATCGTCCGGGTCAATACCGTTGTCAGGATTAATGCCACCAACAAGATTGCACGCAACCATCGACATCATCATAATAAGTATAAGGATTGCACTAATTATTTTTTTCATTGCAAAAATCCCCTTTGTCACTAATATCCATTATAATTATATAATATGTTTTTGCAAAAGTCAACAAAAAGCCGGCTCTTTTTGAGCCGGCTTTGTATATTACTTATTAATTGTGATCTTAGCAATCGCATCTGCCGATACAGAAACCGATATAAGATCTCCTTCGGTTACAGAAAGCTCAAAGCTGCCGTCACTATTAGCTGTAAAGTTCTGTCCGTTAACAGATATAGAAACATCACCCTCAACATTGATTGTGAGAGGCGCTGTCTTATCGGCAAGGAATTCGACAGAAGAGCCCGCATCAAGCAAAATGTAAATGCTATCCTCAAGTATAGGTGCAGAATTTGATGCGCCTCCTGCATAAATATCAGCGCTGAACTCTACGTCGTGAACCTCGTCCTCGCCGCCTTCGCCGATATAGGATACACCGATCTTAATCTCGTCACCCTTCGCAACATATATATATGCGCAGGATTCGTCGCTGCTGGTAGCGTTGGTAGTTCTCAAAGCTACCTGCTCACCGTCAGCCTTGGTGGTATATACCGTTCTGGTTACAGAAATCTCATGTCCGTTGGTGGGGCTGGTGAGAATAAGCACACCTGCCTTATCAGCTATAAGATTATAATAAACGGTCTTATTTCCAGTAACGGGTACCACAGCGCTGTTTTCTGTAAGAGCATGAGGATTATCATTAGATCCAAGAGGAGCCGCAATGCTCATCACAACGGTTACACTCTCATCGGTGGGATTTTTAACAGAAAATACTGTGGGTGTTTCTACGTTTTCAGACAAAATTGGCACAGTGATAACACCGTCAACGGCGATATAGCTCTCACCGTTATAGGTTACAACAAGGTCATTGTTTACAATGGTAAGGTATCTGAGGCTGGCGCCGTGAGCGCTGTAATAAATCTCCTGACCTGCCTCAAGGGTGATCTCAACAGGTTCATCTGTTGCGGGAATAGGCTTTTGAGCAGAGCCGTCGGGCTTGTTATTTTTTACAGTGAGAGTAGCAGAGGTGGCTCCATTTTCAAAATCAACGCCATAGGTTTCGCCCTGACAATATTCGGGGAGGCTGTCAAAGGTAACATAGTATGCGTAAGCGGCAACCTTGCCCTTAACCGTACCGTCATCGCCACTGGTAAAGGTATAAGTCTTATCCCCTTGTGTAAGAGTGAATTTTGCGCCCGCGAGAGGTGTACCGTCGTCATACAATACAGTAAATGTAACCTCTACATCGGTATCCGTAGGTGCAACGTACTCGTCACCGTCGTCAAAGTTCTTGTGGCAGT
>JAGCLY010000005.1 GCA_017646745.1 Clostridia bacterium | reverse complement strand
AGGCCCTTGCATCTATCGACTAAGAAAGGTAAAATAAATGCCGATTAAAATACCAAACGAGCTCCCTGCGGTTAAAACCTTAGAGAACGAGAATATCTTTGTTATGACAGAAAAGAGGGCGATAAAGCAGGATATTCGTCCCCTAAAAATACTGATTTTGAACTTAATGCCAACTAAAGTTGACACCGAAACACAATTATCCCGACTTCTCGGCAACACGCCTCTGCAGGTGGAGATAGATCTTATGCATACAAAAACCCACCGTGCGAAGAACGTGGCTGAGGAGCATCTGCTGGCCTTCTACAAGGAATTTGACGAGATAAAGGAGAATTTCTACGACGGAATGATCATCACCGGCGCACCGGTTGAGAAGATGGAGTTCGAGGAGGTGGACTACTGGCCCGAGCTCTGCGAGATAATGGAGTGGAGCAAGTCACACGTTCACTCTACCCTGCACATCTGCTGGGGCGCACAGGCAGGTCTGTACTACCACTTTGGCATACAGAAGCACATGATGGATGAAAAGCTGTCGGGAGTTTACGCTCACCACGTTGACCACAAGAAGTCCATTCTCTTCCGTGGCTTTGACGATATGTTCTACGTTCCCCACTCCAGATATACTACCGTAAACCGTGAGGACATTGAGGCGGTAAAGGGGCTGAAGATCCTTGCCTCCTCCGACAAGGCGGGCGTATATGCTGTCAAGACCAATAGGGGCAGACAGGTGTTTATCACCGGCCACTCGGAGTATGACGCCGACACCCTGAACAAGGAATACACACGTGACAAGCTGGCCGGGCTTAATCCCAAGATCCCCGAGAACTACTTCCCCGGTGATGACGACAGCAAGACACCCGTAAGCACGTGGCGCGGACACGCTACACTGCTGTTTACCAACTGGCTTAATTACTTCGTATATCAGACTACACCCTACGATATAATGAAGATTAAGGAAATAAAATAATCTTTTTAATTCGAAATTCGTTTTTTTACTGTGACTGTACTATCGCGTAAAAAAGGGCGAGAAATTCTCGCCCTTTTTTCTTTTATATTCTTTTACTTTTATCATTTCACATTCTCTACAACCAGCTCGGTGGGGGTGGTGATGTAGAGATAACCGTCGATGTATGCAGCTCTTACTGTGTTGGCATCGATCTTCAGCTTATATCTTGTGATAACCATCTCGCTTTCGTCAAAGCTCATAAGAATGTAGCAGGGATAGCTTCTTGACTCGCCGGTCTGCTCGTCGTACTCGTAGAAGTAATCCACGCCGAAGCCGAAGAGATTTTCATCACGGTTAACAAGGAATGCCTTGTAATCAAGAGCATAGCTGCCGTTGAACTTAAACTTATGGACAGAGGTGACCTTTTCGCCCTCCTGCATATAAATCTCGACCTTGCTGTTGCTCCAATCTTCCTGGCCGATGCCCAGCAGCAGACCCTCGCCGTAGCTGATAAGCGACTCGGAAAAGCCCTCGATAACACCGGTGTCAACCGATCCGATATTCTCATAGTCGGACAGATCAATGAAGTACACGGGGTCGGTAAAGGTCACAACCTCAGCGGTACAAACGTAGAGCATATTGCTGTCAAATCTTACTGCAGTAGCCTCCTCGCCCTCGATAGCAAAGTCCTCTACCTTGTAGGCAAGGCTGTTATCGGCGAGATTAAAGATATAGAGGCTGACATTCTCGGATGTGGGGCTCATAGAAACGCTGTTGCCGTTTACGCTTTCCTTGGTATCTCGGGTAGAGGTAACAACTCTGAGATAGCCGTCCCTCTCGTCAAAGCTGAACTGATCCTCGGCATGACCCCTCACGGTGATAACACCCTTCTCCTCAAGGGTTCCGCCCGAGTAGCCAAGCACCGCAACGTCGGACATATTACTGCTGGAAACATTGTTTCCTTCCTCGATCTTGCTTACATACTCACGACTGATATATATGTTATTTTCGGACACATATACGTCAAATGTAAAGTTAAGCAGAGCATTTGCGCTAAGAACATCAAGATTTTCAGCATCAAGAAGCGCTACCACGGTGTATCCGGTGCCGGTAACCTGTTCGGGATAGATAATATTCTCAAACTCAATACACTCTGCGCCGTTACCGTTGTCAACGGTAGGAACGAATGTGTCGGGAGAATTGTAGTCCACGTTGTTGCGACTAAAGGAATAGTTCGTCACCAGAAGAAGCTTGCCGTCCACATATCTGCTGGTGTTAAGAGTACCGTCGATAGACGTCTGACCCTTAAGCGAGATGCTGTTAACGTCACTAACGTCAAGAGAGGTAAGACCCACGCTGACCTCACCGTTGGAGTTGCGGTAATTTGAGATAACCGTAACCGTTTTAGCATCAAGCGAGAGATACATATTTATATCCCTGTCGGACACCCTCTGTTGATCCGTAAATTCGGGAAGAATATACTCGGTGATAAGAGTAGAGTTTTCCTTTTCAATAGAATACACACGCAGCACAGACTGATAAGGCGAGTTATTATCTCTAACTTTATGACCAAGGCGGAAGATGTACTTATCGGTCATCTTGAAGATATCCGACTCTATTACGCCGTCAACCTGATTGTCGGTGGCTTCAACGTAAGAGCCGTTGCCCATCTCCATATCGGCGCCGCCTGCCATATTATCCATACCGGGAGCCATATCTATGTCACCCTTTGTTAAGCTGCCGAGAAGCCCGCCGAGAGTTTTTGTTATACTCTCATAGTTATTCTTGTATCTCGGCTGCATAAATGTGAGCCTGTAATCCTCAATACCCTCGATAAGCGGATAGTAGGACGAGCTCTCGTATGCCGTAAGATCGCTGGTGACCGGGGCAAACGGGATAAACAGGAACAGCGAAAGCGCAGTTACAACCAGCAGCACCGCCGCTACTTTAATGATAGAAAAAACGTTCATTCTTGATTCTGCCTCCTTTATGTATTTTTCATCTATATCGCCGATGGCGAAAATTAACCTTTCTTTATTCATATAACGATTCCTCTGCTTTCCAGATAGTCACGAAGCGATTTTCTTACACGCCAGAGGGTTATCTTTACACTGCCTGCGCTGATGCCAAGCTCACGGGCGATCTCCTTTACCTGCCTCATATAAAAATACCGTTTGACGAATATCATCCTCGCGGTTTTGCCCAGCGATTCTAAAAATCCGTTCAGCGCCTCACGCAGCTCCATTTCCTCGATAGGGTCACCTGCCGTGTCGGGCAGGGCCTCTGCCAGCTCGTCTATGATAAGCTCTGTGCCAAGAGGTCTGCGCCGTTTTTCGTCACGCAGGCGGTTAAGGGCAAGGTTGCGGCTGATCCGTGACAGATATGCCGAGAAGATATTAGGCCTGGTGGGCGGAATGCTCTCCCATGTGCGCAGATATGTATCGTTCTCACACTCCTCGCTGTCGGGCGCAGAGGTGAGAATATTATAGGCGACCGAATAGATAAGGCGGCCATAGCTCGCCCTTGTTTCCTCAATCGCACGCTCGTCACGGGCGAAGTAAAGCTCTATTATTTTGTTATCATCCATAGGCTATACCTCGTAATGCGTAAAGTTTCTTGTAAAACGTTAAAAAATTGCTTCGTTGCCGGCTTTCATCCTATATGACACCGAAAAAGGCTAAAAGGTTACAGAATTTGGAAAAATTTATTTAAAGGGGTGGCAATGCCACCCCTTGTTGTTTGATTAACATTATATTAATGCTCCGGAATTATAAGTCCGTAGCTACCGGCCTTTCTCTTATAAACTACGCAGGTCTCTCCGCTCTCGGAGTCGGTGAAGGCATAGAATGCGTGACCGATAAGGTTCATCTGCAGAATTGCCTCCTCGGGAGTCATGGGCTTGAAGGGGAAGGTCTTTACACGGATCTCAAACTCGTCCTCCTCCACATACTCGTCATCGTCATAATCACCGATGAAAGCAGCCGACTGCTTAACCATCTTTTCAACACGGGTCTTGTTCTTTCTGATCTGTCTTTCAAGTCCCTCGCAGGCTCTGTCCAGTGCGGTGATAAAGGTTTCGTTCTCCTCTTCGCAGCGGAAGGTGGTACCGCCGTAATTTACGGTGATTTCGATGATTTTTACTCCTTTGCGAACCTTGCAGGTAACAAACGCCTCGGTATCCTCACCAAAGAACTTATCGAATTTAGAAAGCTTCTTTTCGATAGCATCCTTAAGGCTGTCGCGCACGCTCATCTGCTTGCCGTAAATCGTAATCTTCATACTGTTACCACTCTCTTTCGAGAGCGCCCCACGCGGGGCATCCTTTCCTGATATCTCGCGGAGCGGAGTGTTTTCCCCTCCGCATTTATATTATAGCACATATTTTGTGAAAAATAAACAGTTTTTCTAAAATTTCCTAAAAAATTTTTGACACTTATGTACAAAGTGTAAAAAACACGCTATTTTAGAAAATTCTATTGACAGCACGCACAAAATATGATAAAATATCTTTTGGTGGGCAACGAAAATGTTGCCCATTTTTTTATTTTAGCCATTTTTTTGATATTTTTCGCCAAGTAAGTCATATTTAAACGAGAACCGCCGTTTGTGACCGAAGGCGTAGTTACCTACGTCGAGAGTTCAACAAACGGCGGTAGAAAATATATTTTCGTTCTCGTCAAATATGACGATCAGGTCTCAATTTCTCTGTTCTCGAGGGCAGCAAGACCTTCACGGAAGGCTCTTGCGGCGAGGAGTCGCTCCTCCTCATCCTTGCTCTCCAGCATGGGAACAAGCTGGCGATAAAGCTCACCCTTAATGGACATATCACGCTTAAAGCTCTCTGTATTATACAGAGGCAGAGTCTTGTCACACATAGTGAAGGAATAGAGGCCAAAGGCATCGCTGCCGAGATTCTTAGGAATAATAAATCTGGGATCTATATTTCCGGTGAACTCAAGGTAGAGGGCGGTTTCGGGGCCATACTTCTTCTCGCTGATAAGGCCACTGACACGGCTGACAATCTCGCTGCCGGTATTAACACCGGTAACGTCAATGCTCTCACGTCTGAAAACGATATGGCCGAAGGAAAGATTCTTGGCGTCCATAGACATCTCGCCATTGTTATATCTTACGGTAATAAGCTTTGCGCCGCCGATGCCGGGCTCGTCAAAGCCGGTGGACTCAAGTGCGCCGGAGTAACCGTACATAGCAGAGCCGAGGTTGACAAAATCTCCACCCTCGTGACGGGAGCCAAAGGCATAGTAATCTGCGCCAAATCTATTAAGGTCGGCGCTGGAAACGGGACAAAGAGTAGAGTATGCAGAGCCGTCAAGATCGGCATATCCGCACACGATATTGATCATCGAGCTGTCGCCCACACGTCTGTCGTAAAGGGGGCTGGCAACAATGCTGTCGGTTACAAATCCCCAGCCATAGATAACCACCTTATCCTCCTCGAAGTCGAATCTGTCGATCTTGTCGCTGGAGAAAACATAGCAGTTGGCAGGAAGTCTGCCGGATTTGTATATAGCGCTGCTCTCATATGCGTCATTCTTACCGGGAGCAATAATGAACTTGGTATTGGGACAGCTGCGGAACTGGCTGACGAGCAGCTCGGCGGTACTGTTGGTTGCGCAACGGTTTTCAAAAAGGTCGCCGCTGATAAGCACGTAATCAATACCCGCGGTGCGCACGTAATCCATCATTTCGACAAAGCTGCGACGAAGTCTTACTCTGCACTCATCGCTCTTCTCGGGCGACAGACCTGCAAAGGGTGTATCAAGATGAATATCTCCGCAATGGAGAAATTTAAGCACAGTAGCCTGAGTCTTTTCACTCATTATTTATACCTTCCCTTCATTTTCACGGCAAAAACTGATAAATGCCGCAAATGCTCATTACTTTACAAGTATCATTATAGCATCTTTCTCACCGCTTTGCAACATTTTTGATAAAAAAACTTAAAAAATGTCTTGAAAAGACTAAATTTATATGTTAAAATAATAATTGATAAATCAAGGCAGAATTTTTTGGAGGTAATTATGCTCAATTTAGCCGTTAGAAATACAAACAAGCTTATAAGAGAAAAATCCAAGAGCGAGAATATTCGTCTGGGCCGTCTGTTCACCAAAAAGGACACCGCCCGCCTTATGGCAGGTATGCTCGAGCTTGATGACAAAAAGACAGTGTACACCATTCTCGATCCCGGCGCAGGCACAGGTATTCTGGCTGCGGCAGCTGTGGAGGAGGTATGTAAGAGAGCTCCTCTTGCAAAGCAGATTTTCATCACCTGCTACGAGAATGATCCCGTGTTTATCCCCATGCTTAAGAACAATCTTGAGCGCATCAGAAAGAAATGCCGCCACGACTATGGCGTTAAGCTCTACGTAACCGTATACGAGGAGAACTATCTTACCGAGTCCAAGAACCACTACACCGTTGCTCTCTTTGACAACGTACATGAGGACAAGTTTGACCTTATCCTCTGCAATCCCCCTCTCGACCTTATCGACAAGTATTCTGAGGAGGCTGAGAGCGTTGGCGGAGTTACCCAGCTTAAGATAGGTGCGCCCTACCTTTTCTGCCGCCTTGCGGCAAAGCATCTTGAGGCTGACGGTCAGCTTGTGATCGTGCTGCCCACCCTGTCGGCAACCTCCTCCGGTCTTTCACAGTTCCGTAAGGAGATGGCAGACAGTCTTGCCCTTCGCAAGGTACATCTATTCGTAGGTAAGCAGAAGAACCCCAGACGTGCAGTTCCCCTTAAGAAGTCCTTTATCCTTGCCTATGCCAATGCGGAAAAGGGCGACAGCATCGCTATCACCACCTCTCACGACGACGGCGCAACCGTTACCGCACTCCCCGCCATTCCCTACAGCTTTGTAGTGGACAAGGAGGACGGCACACTTACCCTGCCCAAGAGCGTGGAGGATACCAAGATCGTTAAGCACATCTCGGATCTGCCCGAAACACTTTCCAGCCTGGGTCTTAAGATGAGCACCGGTCTGGTCCTCGACTCCAGATGCGACGGCATGCTCTTCACCGATCCTGTAAAGGGCTGTGTTCCCCTCATCCGTCCCTCTGCAATTAAGGGTGGGCAGATTCACTTCCCCCAGCCTGTTAAGCACCAGTATATTGCGCCTAACAGCGAAAGACTTGTTCAGCGCAACAAGAATATGGTTATTATCAAGCGTGTACCTGCAAAGAGCGACGACCGCTTTGTAAACTCTGCGATCTATATGGCGGCTCAGCTCCCCACCTATAAGTATATCAGCACACACAACAAGATCAACTTTATTGACACCGTAAACAAGAATGAGGAGATCAGCCCCAGATTCGCCTTCGGCCTGTTCGCTCTGCTTAACTCCACCATCTACGACAGATATATTTCTATTATGTCCAAATCCAAGCAGATCAACTCCAAGGAGATGAGAGAGCTTCCTCTTCCTCCCCGTCACATTATCGAGAACATCGGTATGCGCCTTATGTCCGCAAGACAGACCAGCGTTACCGTATGCGACCAGATCGTTAACCCCACCTTACATATCATAGAAAAGAGATAATTTCACCAACTGCATTTTAGGAGAATTATTTATGAAATTTGTTTTAGAAATGCTATTGCCGCTGCTCTGCGGTCTTGCCCTGTTCCTGTTCGGTATGGATCTTATGGGCGACTCGCTGAAAAAGAGCGCAGGTTCAGGTCTTAAGGCAATACTCGGTAAAATGACCTCCAACCCGGTAAAGGGATTTTTGCTGGGTCTTATTGTAACCTGTATAATCCAGTCCTCGTCTGCTACCACAGTTATGGTAGTCGGCTTTGTTAACTCGGGCACCATGACGCTGCTGCAGGCAGTAGGCGTTATTATGGGTGCCAACGTTGGTACGGCGATCACCGCATGGATCCTCAGTCTATCCAGCCTTGGCGGCGGAGCAGAGGGGGTTGTAGATGCCCTCGCATTGCTGAAGCCCGACTCATGGGTTCCCATCGTTGCCGTTGTGGCAATATGCCTTATTATGTTTACCAAGAGAGGTAAAAAGCGCGATATCGGATTTATCCTTATCGGCTTTGTAATCCTTATGACGGGTATGGATATGATGAGTGACGCGGTAAGCGGACTTAAGAACGAGCCCGCCTTCGTAAACATTCTCACCATGTTCAACTTCCCCCTTCTCGGTCTTATGGCAGGTATGATACTCACCGCCATAGTACAGTCCTCATCTGCATCGGTAGGTATTCTTCAGGCACTGTCGGTAACCGGCAGCATCAGCTTTGGTATGGCTATCCCGATCATTCTCGGACAGAACATCGGTACCTGTATCACCGCCGTGATCTCCTCTATGGGAGCGACCAAGAACGGTAAGCGTGCGGCTCTTATACACCTTTATTTCAACATCATAGGCGTTACCATTGTGCTTTCCGGCTTCTATCTTATCAACTGGATAGTCGGCGGATTCAAGATGGGTGGCATACTCTTCACCGACAATATTATCGACATGTGGGGCATCGCTGCCGTACATACTATATTCAAGCTTATTTCGGTTGCTATCATCTCCCCCTTCTACCGCCTGCTGGAAAAGCTGGCGCGCGTGTCTATCAAGGACAGCAAGGAGGACAGTGAGACCGCAAACCTGCTTGATGAGCGACTTATCAACACCCCTGCGGTTGCCGTTCAGCGTGCAACAGAGGTTACCTGCACCATGGCGGAGATCTCCTGCAAGGCGCTGAGAAAGGCACTCGCCCTCTTCGACAGCTACGACTCCAAGGAGGCCGACAAGGTTCGTGACCTTGAGAACAAGGCGGATAACTACGAGGATGCACTCGGCTCTTATCTGGTAAAGGTTTCTGCATCCGACGTAAACGAGGCTGATACCAAGCAGATCACCAAGCTGCTTCACATCATCGGCGACTTTGAGCGTATATCCGACCATGCCGTAAATATCGTAGAGTCGGCAGAGGAGATCCGTGACAAGAAGCTGGAGTTTTCTGCTGAGGCGAAATCCGAGCTTGCGGTGCTTCGCCGCGCGGTAAGCGATATTATTGATATTGCCGAGAGCGCATTCAAAAACAACAACATCGAGCTTGCCACCAATATCGAGCCCCTGGAGCAGGTTGTAGACGATCTGCGTGACAAGATCAAGCTTAATCACATCATCAGACTGCAGAAGAGTGAGTGCACTATTGAGCACGGCTTCATTCTCGCAGATATGCTCAACAACTTTGAGCGTGTATCCGACCACTGCTCTAACGTAGGCTGCTGTCTTATCGAGATGTTCACCGAGAACTCGATGGATCTGCACAAATATATCCATCACATCAGAAGTGACAGCGAGGTTTACCAGCAGAAGTACGCAGAGTATAAGAAAGATTATTCAATTTAAAAAATAAAAAGAGAGAACTTAGCTTTACCGCTTTGTTCTCTCTTTTGTTATTTTTACTTATCAAAATTTCTGCACACCGGTTTAAATTCACAATATTCACACGGTGTTTTACCCTTATGCTCCTTGGGAGCAGCATCCATTACACCTGACCTGATGCCATCGGCAACCTTGGCTACGGAGCTCTCTACGGTGGTCATAATATCCGCCCAGCCCTGCTCATCAAATATAAATTTACGCTTGTTGTCGGGAATCTTATCAGGGGTACGGGCAGAATATACCGGAGTATACCTGAGCGTCATAGCATTAATACAGTCGGGATCGTCGAGTATCATTCCCTCACGGTGCTGCGCCGACTTAACCGCATTTGCCGCCATTTCATCATCGGGCTTATCAACCCTGACGTCACGGACAGAGGTCTTGACGTAAATAACGCCTGCGGGGATAAGTCTGCCGCTCTCTCCTACGCCCAGGCTCTCACGGAAGCGCTTGTTCTCGCTCTCCACCAGCGCCTTAAGGTACAGGAACATCTGCAGATTAGCGCCCTCAGCCATATCGTCGGGAGAAAACTCCTTATGTCCGGTCTTGTAGTCTATAACACGGAGATAAACATCCTCGCCGCGCTTATATGCATCAACTCGGTCGATTATGCCGTATATATTCACTCCGCCGCTATCTGCGTTAAGATGAACGGGGTCGGGTGTAGAATCATCGCCATAGCCAAGCGAAAGCTCGAAGAACCTGGGCTCAAAGGCAGATTTGCTGAACTCCTCGCACAGTCCCTCTACTACGGGCAGAGCCGCACGGCAAAGTCGGTCTATCTTTATTCTCGTTCTTACCGACCGAGCTATCAGATCCTCACCAAGCTCTGCAATATATTTCTCAGCTGCACGACGGGTAAGATTTACTCTCTCGTCGGCTGTAAGCTCGCCGGATTTCCTGCCCTCCTCTGCCAACGAGGCAAAGAAATTCTCAAGGATCGCATGGATAAAGGATCCTATGCTCCGGGCATCAAATTCAGCCCTATCATCCTCGCTTAGCTTAATAAGATATCGGCAATAATAACCAAAGGGACAGCTGACGTAGGAGTCGATCCTGGTCTGTGTCAAGGAGAGCGATTTTCCGGGTGAAACTATGCTATGTCCCACCCTTGCGGTAGAATTGGAAATATCTCCGTCGCAAACCGCCATCTCTCTCTCATACCCGGCCTCAATCAACGCATCTCTCACCTCAGCGTAGCTATCCTCCAGCTCACCCATCATAGACAGGGCACGGCCGGGGGAATATATGCGCCTCGAAAGAGGGAGGGTGGATATTCTAACAGGCTTAACCTCATTATCCGTGAGGAGAGCTATTCTGCCAACGACCTCGGCGGGCTCGATAGCCTTAAACCTGGTATCGGACGATGAGTAGCTGACAGTCACGCTGTCGGTTGCATAAGAAAATGCACGGCTGAAGATATACAGCTCTCTTGCGCCCTTAATCTCAAGCTCGGGATTGATGGCAAGACCGCATTCACAGAGCTTTTTTCTATCCCTCTCGGAAAAATATGATTTGTCGCTTACGGTCGCAGGGAATTTACCTGCGTTAACACCGATAAGATATATGTGTTTTTTCTCATAAAGTCTGAGCATATCTGCACTTCCAACGGTGACCTGATCCACGTAGGAGGGGATACGGCCTATATCTGTTGCAGAGAACACGACCTTAAGCTGGGACAGAAAGGCCTCGGCATCGCAGGGTGCATCACCGAGAACGGTGACCAAAGTATCCAGCGCAGAGCATATAATTTTCCACAGAGCCGAGTTCTCCTCGGCAAGACTGATCTCGCCCATAGCGCACAGCGTCTGTGCCCTATCCTTAAGAGCGCCGGCCATATTGATTTTATCAAGAAATTCATATAGCACCACTGCCTGCGACCTTACACTATCGGCAGATGCTATACTGCTCGCAAGGCGGGAAAGCGGGCCTACTATCCTCTCACGGACCGAGTGGATACGAAGCAGCTTTTCATTGCTTCCCTCATCACGGCGGGTGGTATACCCTGCCGGATTCATATTCCAGATCCCCTCGTCAGTAAAGCGTCTGCCGTTTATCTGCCACTTGTTGACGTACATCTCAAACTCGTCGCACTCATCACGGCTGATACCGGAAAGCGGACACTTGGCATAGCTGATAACGTCCTCACGCTTAAAGCCACGGCAGGCGGCATAGGCGGTATATATAAGCTTGATAGCCTCAAGCTCGTTTATATCACGGCGGTATGAGGTAAATGCAGGAACAGCAGCATCGGTCAGAGCGCCGTCAAGGATGCCCTGATAGCTCTCGGCGCTTCGGGTGACGATAGCAAAATCGCTGTATGACGCTCCATTCATCACGCGACGCTTAATATCCTCGCATACAAATGCGCACTCATCATAGGGCGTATCTGCCTCAAAAATGCGCAAATCCTCATCATTTTGTAAACTTATCTTTTCACTTGGCTTAATTGTAGACCACAAATAGGAGCATATCTCGTCAAGAGCCTCGACACGCTTTTTGCTATATCCCTCTTCTCTGAGAAGCTTTACATCGGCACTGTACCTTCTGGCAGAGGATACAAGACGGCCCTGACACTCCTTGATCTCGGTGTATTCAAAGGCATCCTCCATACCCTTTGGCAGGATGAGGCAGGCGGTCACGTCGGTACGTGCCGACAGCAAACCGATAAGCTTGTACTGCGGCTCGGTAAAGGAGCTGAAGCCCTCGATAAAAATACACGTATCCGAAAGGAAGGAGGGATTTTCCTCAAGTTTCTTTATCATAGCATCGGCATCGTCACCGGTATCGGCATATCTCTCACCGAGCAGGGATTTGTATAGCGAATAAATAGCTGACAGATCGGCAAGCTTTGAGGACAGTCGTCGGTCGGCGGCAAGACCCTCGTCAGCAATTACCTCGGCAAGGTCAGTGGGACGAATGCCCAGATTCTGCATCTGCGAAACGGCAGACAGCGCAAGCTCCACCATACCCGAATTTATCTCCCTGCGCCCCTGTGTCATACTCAGCACGGGCGAAAGCTCGGTCAATGTACGCCACATTATAAGCGCCTTTTTCGACGAGTCGCAATATTCGCCCGAAAGACCGCCAAGGCTACGGAAGGTGGTGTTGGCCAAACGAGTGAAGTTGGTCGCCTCAAAATTAAGGACGGCAGATGGAGGCAAAATTTTCGCCATATATGCCTCGGCCATAACCGTCTGCTGCTCCGGTACAATAAGGCAGGAGCGCTTGCCCTCGGCCACCAGGCGTGATATTTCGTTATAGCAGACCTCTCGACCGGATGAAGCAAATCTGCTTCTCACTATTTTAAGCATAGCTACACCTTCCTTTCGCATCGTTTTTCTTTTCCGGCGCCAATTCTGCGGCTAAGGAAATTGCTTTTACACAGTTTATATTATTATATTATATGGCGCACTATTTGTCAAGCAAAGCTTTTTCTTATCGTATTTTTTGTTAAATGTGTTGCATATGTCAACTTTTGCAATGTTAAAGAGCAATTTTTGCAATTCTCTGTTTACTGTTATTGGTGTATAATTAGAATGAAAAAATATGTTAAAAACAAAGGAGAATCCTTAAAATGAGCAATATAATTAATGAACTCTATTCCATCGGTCTTATTCCCGTAATCAAGATTGAGAACGCAGACGATGCAGTTCCGCTTGCAAAGGCACTTATCGACGGCGGTCTTCCCGCAGCAGAGATCACCTTCAGAACCTCCTGCGCAGCAGAGGCTATCAAGAGAATTACCGATGCATATCCCGAGATGCTTGTAGGTGCAGGCACCGTACTCACCACCGAGCAGGTTGATGCGGCTATCGCAGCAGGCTCCAAGTTCCTCGTTTCACCCGGTATTAACCCCAAGGTTACTGCATACGATCTTTCCAAGGGTGTTCCTATGCTTCCCGGTTGCTCTAACCCCTCGGATATCGAGGCTGCTCTCGAGCTCGGTCTCACAACCGTTAAGTTCTTCCCCGCAGAGGCTGCAGGCGGTCTT
>JAGCLY010000036.1 GCA_017646745.1 Clostridia bacterium | reverse complement strand
CACAAGAAGGGCGTTGGTTCTACCAAGAACGGTCGTGATTCTGAGTCCAAGCGTCTCGGTGTTAAGAAGGCTGACGGTCAGTCCGTTATCGCCGGCAACATCATTGTAAGACAGCGTGGACCCAAGATTCATCCCGGTAAGAACGTTGGCATCGGCTCTGATGACACTCTCTTCGCACTTGTTGACGGTGTTGTTAAGTTCGAGCACATTACCGGTGGTAGAAAGCAGGTTAGCGTTTACGCTGACTAATATTTGTTATGGGCGGCCTGTGTCAATGGGTCGCCCATATCTACAATAATCATATTTTTGATTATATCATTTTATTAAAGAACAAAGGCGGGGAATTAAAAATGGCAATTCTTGTTACCGGCGGAACAGGTTATATAGGATCGCACACCGTTGTCGAGCTTCTCTCTGCGGGAGAGAAGGTTATTATAGTCGATAATCTTTCTAACAGCAAGGCTCTTGTTGTTGACCGTATCGAGAAGATTACGGGTGTTAAACCCGATTTTGTTATGTGTGATCTGCTTGACAAGCCTGCGCTTGACAGAGTGTTTGATGAATATCCTGATATTAATTCGGTTATTCATTTCGCCGGTCTTAAGGCTGTCGGTGAATCGGTTAAGCTCCCCCTGCTTTATTATCATAACAATATTACAGGAACGATTAATTTGCTTGATTCTATGATATCCCACGGTGTTAAGAGGCTTGTATTCAGCTCGTCTGCTACCGTGTATGGAAATCCCAAGAGCGTTCCTATTCGTGAGGATTTTCCCACGTCTACAACCAACCCCTATGGCGAGACCAAGCTGATGATCGAGCGTATTCTTAAGGATACCTGCGCTGCCGATCCGGAATTTTCCGCTTGTGTTTTGCGTTACTTCAATCCTATCGGTGCTCATGAATCCGGACTTATCGGCGAGGATCCCAAGGGTATTCCCAACAATCTTTTACCCTTTATTGCAAAGGTTGCTGTTGGCAAGCTTGAGTGCCTTAGCGTTTTTGGTAACGATTATAATACTTCCGACGGAACCGGTGTGCGTGATTATATTCACGTTGTCGATCTTGCTCTCGCTCACTTAAAGGCTATTGAGTACACCGAGAAGCTTTCGGGCATTGATTACATTAATGTTGGTACCGGTACAGGATATTCAGTTCTTGATATCATTCATGCCTTTGGCGACGTATGGGGCGAGCCCATTAAGTATAAAGTCATAGATCGCCGTCCCGGCGACATTGCAGAATGCTATGCAGATCCTACCAAGGCATCCGAGGTGCTTGGCTGGAAGGCGGAGCGTGACCTTCGCAAGATGTGCGAGGACAGCGCAAGATGGCAGAGAAATAATCCCGAGGGCTATCCCGAGGAATAAATAAAAAGCGGGCTGATTTGCCCGTTTTTTAATGAGGAGATAAAAATGAAATTAAAGGATAAAAAGCTTTTTCTTTTGGATATGGATGGAACTATTTATCTCGACAACGATCTGTTCGATGGAACTATTGATTTTCTTAACGAGGTGAAGCACCGAGGCGGCAGATATCTGTTTGTTACCAACAATTCATCCAAGTCCACCGACGCCTACGTAAAGAAGCTTTCACGTATTGGAATCAAGGCTTGTGAGGATGATTTTCTCACATCCACAGATGCTACAATTCTTTATATTCAACAGAAATATCAAGGCAGAAGGTTTTATTCCTTTGGAACCGCATCTTTTACTGAACAGCTGCGCTCGGCAGGAATTGATGTTGTAACCGACATCGGCGAGGGTATTGACGGCATAGTTATGGGCAACGACTCAGAGCTTAATTTTAAAAAGCTGGAGGACGCCTGCAAGCTACTTCTTAACGATATTATCTACATTGCCACCAATCCCGACTGGGTTTGTCCCACCGCTTTTGGCTACGTGCCTGACTGTGGTTCGGTTGCCGAGATGCTTTGGAGAGCTACAGGCAAAAGACCCCATTTCATTGGCAAGCCTCGTCCCGAGATGCTTCTTCTCGCTATGGAAAAGTTCGGTTATAATAAGGATGAGTGCGTTATGATCGGTGACAGAGTTTATACCGATATAGCATCCGGCTATAATGCAGGTATAGATACGATCTTCGTTCTTTCGGGTGAAGGAACAATGCAGGATGCAGACTGCGACACACCTCCCACATACATTATGAAAAATATCAGAGAAGTATACAATAACATTAAAAAATAAGGTTGATATAAATGATTACAGTTAATAATTTATCCTTTCACTTTGGCGGTCAGCTTCTTTTTAAGGACGTTGATCTGAAATTTACCCCCGGAAACTGTTATGGAATTATCGGCGCTAACGGAGCAGGTAAGTCCACCTTCCTGCGTATTCTGTGCGGCGAGCTTGAGCCCAGCCGTGGCGAGGTTTCGATCCCCTCAACAGTTCGTATGTCTGTTCTTAAGCAGGATCACTTTGCCTACGATGAGTATTCGGTGCTTGACACCGTTATTATGGGTAACAAGCATCTGTACGATATAATGAAGGAAAAGGATGCCATTTATGCAAAGGAGGACTTTACCGATGAGGACGGTCTCCGTGCATCCGAGCTTGAGGGCGAATTTGCCGAGCTTAACGGCTGGGAGGCAGAATCCGATGCTTCTAAGCTTATCCAGGGCCTTGGCCTTACCGATGATTACCTCTATATGCAGATGTCCAGCCTTAAGGAGAGTGAGAAGGTAAAGGTTCTTCTTGCGCAGGCGCTATTTGGAAACCCCGATATTATTCTTCTGGACGAGCCTACTAACGGTCTTGATATCAATGCTGTTATGTGGCTTGAGGACTTCCTTTCCGATTACTTTGGCACTGTGCTGGTTGTTTCCCACGACCGTCACTTCCTTAATGACGTATGTACAAATATCGTTGATATAGATTACTCCGGCATCAAGATGTACGTTGGTAACTACGAGTTCTGGTATGAGTCCAGCCAGCTTATTCAGCGTATGATCAAGATGCAGAACAAGCGCAACGAGGAGAAGATCGCAGAGCTTCAGTCCTTTATTCAGCGTTTCTCGGCAAACAAGTCCAAGTCACGTCAGGCTACGTCACGTAGAAAGCTGCTTGACAAGCTTACTATCGAGGAGCTGCCTGCGTCATCCCGTCGTTATCCCTTTATCGGCTTTGATATGGATAGAGAGGCGGGTAAGGAGATTCTTCACGTTGAGGGACTTTCCAAGAGCCTTGACGGCAAGGTCCTCTTTAAGGATCTCAGCTTCCATGTGCTTAAGGAGGATAAGATCGCATTTATCGGCAACGAGCTTGCGACTACAACACTCTATAAGATCCTTAACGAAGAAATGCCAGCCGATGCAGGTGAGTTTAAGTTTGGCTCTACAATTACCACATCCTATTTCCCCCACGACAACACCGCTTATTTCGAAGGACACGGCGAGTCTATACTTGATTGGATGCGTCAGTATTCCTCCGATCAGCACGAAACCTATCTTCGTGGCTTCTTAGGCAAAATGCTCTTCTCGGGCGATTCTGTATTTAAGCCTGTAAACGTGCTTTCCGGTGGTGAGAAGGTAAGATGTATGTTCTCCCGAATGATGATGTTCGGCTCGAATATGCTTATCATTGACCAGCCCACCGATCATCTTGACCTGGAGTCTATTACCGCTGTAAACCAGGGCATGACCGCCTTCAAGGGCAATATACTCTTCTCCTCTCACGACTACGAGATACTTAATACCGTTGCTAACAGAATTATTGAGATTCTTCCCGACGGTAGCTATATCGACAGACGTGGCACCTATGAGGACTATCTTGAATACAAAAAGAGCCTGGAAGCTTAATTTTGTCACATATTATAGATAAAAATCGAATAAATACCCACCGTTTTTGGACGGTGGGTATTTTTTGTGCAAGGATAACAAATATTGATTCTCGCCACCCTTAAAACTTTGGAAGGGTACTATACTTACAAATCGAAAATAATGTGCTACAATAGAGTTGCAATTGCAGAAAAAACAAAAATACGGCTCGGTATAAGAGCCGAAAAGGAAAGGAAAATATGGCAAAAAGAAGAATGCTGTCTATCGACTTTTGCGAAAGCGATAGATTCTATATGCTCTCACCGGTTTCAAGAATGCTATATGTGCATTTTGTTTTGAACGCCGATGATGACGGATTTGTTGATAAGTGGAGAACCGTAATGCGATGCGCAAGAATTGAAAAGAAGTTCTACCTTCCGCTTGTGGAGGGCGGCTACGTTATAGAGATCAACGAGGGGCTGATACTTATAACCGACTGGCACCGCCACAACACCATAAGGGCCGACCGATACGTTGCCACAGCCTATGCAAAGGAGCTGCGTAGCTTTACCGTCGGGGAGAATAAGAGCTATATCAAGGCCTCAGAGGATATTTTGGTAAACCAATGTGTGCCACAGAGTAGAATAGATAAGATAAGAATAGATAATATCAGAATAGAGAATGACAGAGAAGAGAAAGAAGAGAAAAGTGCTTTTACTACCAATCAATCATTCATTCATACAGAAGCTGCTTCGCAGAATACCGATAATGAGTGTGTAAATAATCTCCCTATTTCAACAGGCTTCAGAAATATGGTGGCCTTATATTTCATGAAAACGTACGAAACGATTGATATTGCTGATTTTATTAGCTGGTGCGAATCCTTGAATTGGATCGGAGACGGGGGAGAGTCAATAAAGATAAACTACCGAAAATATGCCGACCGTTTTATGGAAAACAAAAAATAAAGGCGCACCCTACGGCACGCCTTTAAAAGCAATTAAGCTGTATATTCTATTAGATGGAGCCTACGATGTAGGGAGCCATATCAGCTCTCTCCTGCTCAAGTCTTGCAGCCTCAGCAGCCTCTTCAGCCTCTCTCTCAGCTCTCTCAGCATCTCTCTGCGCCTTCTCAGCGGCACGTGCCTCAGCAGCTGCAGCTCTCTGCTCAGCCTCAAGAAGAGCACGGATAGAAAGAGCGAGCTTTCTGTTCTCGTTGTCGATCTCGATGATCTTAACGTCTACAACATCGCCAACCTTAAGAACGTCTGCGGGAGCATTGATTCTCTCGGTAGAGATTCTGGAGATGTGGATAAGACCGTCAACATCCTCGAATACCTCAGCAAATGCGCCGAAGGGCATAAGGGAAACGATCTTTGCGGAAACAACGTCACCAACGTTGTACTGCTGTGTGAACTTGTACCAGGAATCCATATCCTGAGTCTTGTAGCCAAGAGAAATTCTCTTCTTCTCTACGTCAAGCTCCTTGATGTAAACCTTGATCTCCTGACCAACGGAGATAACCTGGGAGGGGTGCTTGATTCTCTTCCAGGAGAGCTCAGAGTTGTGAACCATACCGTCAACGCCGCCGATGTCTACGAATGCGCCGTAGTTGGTGAGATTCTTAACAACGCCCACGTACTGAGCGCCAACCTCAAGATTAGCCCATGCAGCCTCTTCCTGAGCCTTCTTTTCCTCGTTGAGGATAATCTTGATAGAACCGAGAGCCTTCTTCTTTGCTACGTCGAACTCAATGATTCTAACCTTCTGTGTGGTGCCTACAAGTGCAGAGAGATCACCGCCCTTTGCGATGCCGCTCTGAGATGCAGGGATGAATACGGTGTTGCCAAGGTAGGAGAGAAGCACGCCGCCTCTGATAGCAGAAACGATCTTGCCCTCGATATCGGTCTTGTTATCGAATGCCTCCTTGAGAACTACCCAGCTGTTGTCAGCGTCAACTCTCTTCTTAGAAACGGTTGCGATACCCTTGCCGTCTTCAACTCTGATTACGAAAACGTCAACCTGGTCGCCGATCTTGAACATTTCGTTGAGCTTTACGTCGGGATCATCAGTAATCTGCTCTTTGGTGAGCACGCCGGTGAACTTAGCACCAAGATCAAGCTTGATCTCGTTCTGGCCGATGGTGAATACGGTACCGGTAACTGTTTCTCCTGTATGTAAAGTTTTG
>JAGCLY010000035.1 GCA_017646745.1 Clostridia bacterium | reverse complement strand
TTCTTTGGTATGCTTTACTCCCTCAGAAGAAGGGATGACAGTAAGCCTACTCAGGCTCAGTAATATCGTTGAATCAATCTAATTTTATCTTCATCATAAGAAAGGAAATCCGCTTATGAAAAATGAAAAGGACAATCAGAATCTTCACGTTCCTTTTGCTTCAAAGAAGGACATGATTCTTTATGCCACCCTCGGTGTGCTTAATATCGCTCTTGTTGCTGTTCTTTGCGAATTTGCACTTCATATTGACCTGATACTCTCGATCTTTTTCCCTGGCGCTAATGAAATTCCGCCTATTAAGCCTATATTTATTGCCGTGGTAATCGGCGCCATCTACCTTGTTGAGGTAGCGATTATAGGCATGAGGAGAATAGCCAAGTCGAGAATTTATCCTACTAAAAGCATTCACGGTCTGCTTGGCGAGGAGGGAAGTCTTGTGTTCAAGAATTCTCGCTCTCCCATTATCATTTTTGACTTCAACGGCAAGATTCTCTGGTACAACGATGCCATGAGATCGGCCATAGATTCCTATAATAATTTTATTGGCGAGCAAATAGACGAGGTTCTTTCGATCAAATGGATGACATTGAGTTCGGCGAGTGCAGAACTCAGATTTCCGGCCGTGATTACGGTGTAGAGGGATTTGTTATTTCCAAGAAGAATAACGGTCTTTATCTTGCCATGCTTACCGACGTAAGCGAGCTTGCCGCTCTTGAAAAGAAATATAATGACGAGCGTGTTGCCGTGGCATATATTGCCATTGATAACGTTGAGGACGTTCTTCAGTACGTTCATGAGAAGCTTTCTGACGCTGTTTCCAGCATTGAGGATAAGCTTAAGGCCTGGGCTGCATCAATGAACGGAGTTATTAAGTCCTACGACAACGATAAATACATTATGTTCTTTGATTCTCAGTATCTTGATCAGTGTGTTGCAAATAGATTTGATATCCTGGACAGAATCAGAGATGCCAGAGTAGGGGACGGTGTTTCAATTACCGTATCTATCGGTGTTTCTCGCAGAAAGGGTACGCTGTTTGAGAGAGAGTTGGATGCAAGAGATGCTATTGACCTTGCTCTCCAGCGAGGCGGCGACCAGGCGGTTTATAAGTCCGAGGATGAGACTGTATACTTTGGCGGTCGTACCAAGACCGTTTACAAGCGCTCTAACGTTCGTTCCAGAGCCTTTGCAAATCAGCTCACCGCACTTATGTCCAGAGCGGATAATGTTATTATAATGGGTCACAAATACGGTGATTTTGACTCCTTCGGTGCATCTATCGGTGTTGCAAGACTTGCTATGCTTTGCGGAATTAAGGTTAATATTGCCGTTGATCTTACCGACAAAAATCTGCGCCCCTGCATTGAGATGATGCAAAAGACAGATTCTTATGCCCAGGTGTTTGTTGATAATGCAGGCGGTCTTGACCTCATCGGTCCGGATACTTTAGTTATTCTGGTCGATCACAACAGCATTCCACGTTCGCAGTTCTCTGATATTGCATCTAAGTCTGCCAGCGTTGTTATTATTGATCACCACCGTAAAAATGATCAGGATAGCGGTGCGGTTAAGATTTCCTATATCGAACCCTCTGCATCCTCTACCTGTGAGCTTGTTGCCGAGATGCTTGAGAGTGCTGTAAGCTCCCAGAACCTGCTAAAGCAGGAGGCGGATATTATCCTTGCGGGAATTCTGCTTGATACAAAGCAGTTTACCAGAAATACCGGTACACGTACCTTCGGCGCTGCACAGTATCTTCGTGGCGCAGGTGCGAACCCCAGCGACGTTTATAATCTGTTTAAGGCGGCGCCCGAGGACCTTTCCAAGGAGGCTCGCTTCCATACATCTATCGTTATGTACAAGAACCAGATTGCCTTGGCCTGCTGCGAGGGCAATACCGATGAGAGCTACCGTGTTATCGCATCTAAGGCGGCCGATAAGATGCTCACTCTCCGTGGCGTTGCCGCTGCATTCACACTTGTTCGTATCGGCGATCAGATTCATATTTCCGGACGCTCATCGGGTAAGATCAATGTTCAGCTTATCCTTGAGAAGCTTCGTGGCGGCGGTCATTTTGACGTTGCAGGTGCTCAGGTCGTTTCGGATTCTATTGACGAGGTGCTTGAAACTCTGAAAAACAGTATTGACGAGTATCTTGAGCACAACCCCGTATAATTTTTGTTAATAATTTTGATTGGAGAAATACAATGAAGGTAATTTTACTCTGTGATGTAAAGGGACATGGCAAGAAGGATCAGATTGTAAACGTTTCCGATGGATACGCACGCAATTTCCTTTTCCCCCAGAAGAAGGCTGTTCCTGCAGACGCTAAGGCTACTAACGAGCTTAAGAACAAGGAAGAGTCCAAGCAGTTTAAGATAAACGAGGACAGAAAGGCTGCTATGGCCCTCGCAGAAAAGCTTAAGGATGTTGAGGTTGAGATCGTTATGGGTCACGGCGCAGACGGCAGACTTTATGGCTCTGTAACCGCCAAGGATATTGCCGAGCAGCTTAAAAAGTCTCATGGCATTGAGATCGATAAGCGTAAAATCCTGCTCAAGGATAGCATCAGAGCATACGGAAAGCATGATGTTCAGCTTAAGATTCTTACCGACATAAGTGCGAAATTTGTCGTTTACGTACACGATTAATCAATTCTGAAAGGAATAGACATAATGGACAGCACAAACAATTTAATCAAGCAGTTGCCCATATCCGTTGAGGCGGAGCAGGCTTTGCTGGGAGCTATAATTGTCAGTCCTGAGGCCTTTGACAAAATAGGCGGAATTATCAGTGCCTCTGATTTCTACGTTGCCGAGCATCAACATATATACTCTGCGCTTATCAAGATGTATGCGCAGAATAAGACCATCGACGTGGTGACTCTTGTAAATGCCCTTGTTGAGATGGGCGACCGTGATGAGTCGGGAGGAATACAGTATATCACTCTTCTTGCCGAGTCGGTTCCTTCGGCCGCAAACGTAAAGGATTATGCCAAGATAGTTAAGGATAAGGCTATTCTTCGTAAGCTTATTCACGTTTGCGATGAGATAAATGAGGATGCGTATAGCGAGTCTGACGTTCGCACCGTTATAGACAGTGCCGAGCAGAAGATATTTGATATCTCTCACAATAATAATACAAAGGAATTCAGACATATTCGTGACGTTCTTCAGAACGTATATAAGGACATAGAGCATCTTTCTGAAACAAAGGGCGCAGTAACCGGCGCAAAGACCGGATTTTCCGGCCTGGACAGAGTTCTTGTACAGATGGGTAAGGGCGATCTGATTATCGTCGGTGCCCGTCCCGGTATGGGTAAGACATCCTTTGTTTTGAATATTGCGACCAACGTTGCCAAGTCCTCCGGCTAATCTGTAGCTATCTTCTCGCTTGAGATGTCGGGTGAGCAGCTTGTTACACGTATTCTTTCAAGCGAGGCTATGGTTGACTCTCATAAGCTTCGTACCGGTCAGCTCGGTAACGAGGATTGGGAGAATATTGCAGACGTTATTTCATCTCTTTCGGGCTGTGAGATTTATATTGATGATACATCGGCAATTACATCTACCGAGATGAAGTCCAAGCTCAGACGACTTCCCAATCTTGGTCTTGTGGTTATCGACTATATCGGTCTTATGCAGAGCACCTCTAATTCGGATAACCGTGCTCAGCAGGTTGGCGAAATATCCCGTAATCTTAAGATTATGGCAAAGGATTTTGGCGTTCCGATTGTTTGCTGTGCTCAGCTTAACCGTGGTACAGAGTCACGTCCCGGACAGGGAAAGCGTCCTACACTTGCCGACCTTCGTGATTCCGGATCTATTGAGCAGGATGCGGATATCGTTATCTTCCTTTATAGAGATGAGTATTACAAGGATATCAGCGGAGCAGAGGCTAGTCCCGATGCTGCCGATACTGCAAATACTGCAGAGATTATAGTTGCAAAGAACAGACACGGCTCTGTAGATAATATAAAGATGGGCTGGATCGGACAGTTTACTAAATTCCGTACACTTGAGGATAATCATGGTTCAAATTGACCTTAAGACGCTGGAGAGCTTTTTCTCCTCGACAGGATCAAAAATTTTTGACGTTGCCGAGTCAACAATCGGTGAATATTCTATGGCTAGCTACATTGAGTCGGGCGTTTTGATTGGCCTGTCCGGAGGCGCAGATTCGGTTATGCTGCTTTGCCTTCTCCTTGAATACCGTAGACGCCGAGCACTGGATTTTACTATTTCCTGTGTTCACGTTAATCATGGTATAAGGGGTGAGGAGGCTGACCGTGATGCAGCCTTTTGCCGTGAGCTTTGTAACGCCCTCGATGTGGAGCTGATTGTCAAGGGGTATGACGTTCCCACACTTGCCAGGGGATCGGGGCTCAGCATTGAAGAAGCTGCTCGTATAACCAGATATTCTGTTTTTAATGACATAATTCGAGGCAGAAATGATATTTGCTGTGTTTCTACCGCCCATAATATGAGCGACAGTGTGGAAACAGTTATTTTTAATATGCTTCGAGGCAGTGGCGCAAGGGGGGTATCAGGCATTCAGCCTGTTCGTGATAATATCATTAGACCATTGATTAAAGTATCTAAAAAAGATATAACAGATTCTTTAGATGCGTTCGGTATTCCTTACGTAATCGATAGCACAAATCTATCCGATGAATATACTCGTAATTATATCAGACACGAGATTGTACCCGCCTTTAGCCGATTAACAAACGAACCCGAGAGGATGATTTCCCGCTTTGCCGATAATATGAGAAGTGATGACGATTTTATCAGAAGTGTCGCATCTGACTTTATTTCGGATAATGAGGTTATCACAAACAGCGCCCTCGCTGCGCTCCATTATTCGGTTTATATAAGAGTTCTTGCTATGATCGCTGATAAGGCCGGTGCTTCTATCTCAAACAAGATAGCTTCCGATATTCGACGTATGCTTAATAAAAACAATTTCTCTTACTCGCTGATAGGCAGGGCATTCTTCGTCTGCGAGAGAGGTGTTTGCCGAATTTCGAGGGATACTACTGAGGGGGCGGATTTCTGCTTTGAGGTAAAGCAGGGAATTACCGAGCTTTCACCTCTTAATGCTTTTTTTGCATTATCAGACAAAAATTGCGAAAAAACTTATTCAAATGTTTACAAAATTTCAATACAAGCAAATCTTTCATCTGCTATAATAAGTGGTAGCTTGTATTTGCGTCCTAAAAAGGACGGTGATACCGTCTATTACGGCGGTATGACTCATAAGCTTAAAAAGCTGTTTTCAGATTGCAATATTCCAAGGTCAAAGCGTAAATTGATACCCATTCTTTGCGATGATAAGGGTGTTGTCTGGGTTCCAGGCTTCGGCGTACGTGACGACGGTGTAGCAAAGGGATGTGGAAACAATCTTATTGCTTCGCTTGGTATAAAGACTGATACAGAGGAAATCCGTCTTTACTCTGCATCCGAATTCAGAACATAAAATGTATAAAAAAAGATAATAATATAAATGGTTTTATAAGAAAGGCGTGGAAGACACTTAATGAAGGCAAATTTTAAAAATATATTAATTCTCCTTCTTATCGTCGGAATTGTTGTAGCAGGCTCGACCTTGTTGATTGACAATGGCAATGATGAGGCCAAGTTTACCTATAGCAATCTGATTGAGTTGTTTGAGGGAGATTATGTTCATGATTTTGTTGTAGACGAAAATGGAACTATAACTCTACATGCATACGCTCTTGAAAACGGGGCATTTGTTCCCGATGAAAAGGGTGTTGAAATCCCCGGTTATGAGGGAAAATATAAGGTAAATGAATTTACCTATTCCTTAAGATATGAGTTCCAGTTTAACAGAATTTTTGATTTAATTCCAAGCTGTAATCGCTTAACTACCTATGATATTGAGCCTATTCCCGAAACTCCATGGTATGTGGCGTATCTGCCTTATATCATAACAGCGGTGCTCTTTATAGGTCTTACTGTCTTCCTTATGCGCCAGACCTCTGCTGGCAACGGAAAGGTTGGTAACTTCTCTAAGTCCAGAGCAAAGGTTGTTACAAGCGACAAGGACTCTGTTAAGTTTATTGATGTTGCCGGCGCAGACGAGGAAAAGGCAGAGCTTGAGGAGGTTGTTGAGTTCCTCAAGGATCCTGAAAAGTTTGTTAAGCTCGGCGCAAGAATTCCCAGGGGCGTTCTCCTTGTAGGCCCTCCCGGTACAGGTAAAACCCTTCTTGCCAAGGCTGTTGCAGGTGAGGCGGGCGTACCTTTCTTCTCAATATCGGGCTCCGACTTTGTTGAGATGTACGTTGGTGTGGGAGCCTCCAGAGTAAGAGATCTTTTCGACAGCGCAAGAAAGGCGCCTGCAAGCATTATATTCATCGACGAGAT
>JAGCLY010000034.1 GCA_017646745.1 Clostridia bacterium | reverse complement strand
GTAAATCAAGGAGATTTTTATATATGAAAGCAACCGCAATTGTTCGAAGGATTGATGACCTCGGACGTGTAGTTATACCCAAGAAAATTTGTCGCACTATGAGGATCAAGGAAGGAGATCCCTCGTTTATAACATTGACAGATTTCGACAGATTCTGTATTGCATTACATAGCGTGGCAGAAAGAATAAAAGCGGAGTGATTTACTCCGCCATTTTTTCATATATTAACTTTCCGTCAAAATCTATTTCGTAATAATTATTATTAAAATCGTGCAATTTGATACATTTATCACTAATTTCAAAAGGAATCGTGTCATCGATTGTAACAAAAATATCTAGTGCTGAGAAACGCCATTCAACATCATAATTGAAGGATAATTTTAATATTTCTATTTCACCATAAATTATATATCCAGATACAATCTCATATATAGCAAAATTACATCCAAAGGTATCTATATTTTTATAATCAACTATGTTTCCTGAAGGTAAATCAATAAAAGAAAGTGTTTCGTTTTGTAATATTATTAAAGTACTGTCTTTAATTATAGCACAGTCTTCGACAAACGAGTAAGCTCCACCTATTAAAGCAATCATTACCTCTTTATTTGACGAAATGATTTTTACAGAAAATGTTACATAATCACAAGATAAATTATTAGGGTTGTATATATAATCGTAGTGTGTAATATTATCTGCTGAATTGATTGTGAAGTTTTCATCTTTATTGATTTCTATAATAAAATTATCATTATATAATCTCATAGCGAGTCACCTCCTGTTTATATTGTATCATATCAACCTCAAAAAGTCAACAATGCAGTATAAATCCCCTTTATTTACAAATACTAACATCACACCTTAAAAATAAAGGAGATTTTTGTATATATATGAAAGCCACAGGAATTGTTAGAAGAATTGATGACCTCGGACGTGTAGTTATACCCAAGGAAATCAGACGCACTATGAGGATCAAGGAGGGAGATCCTCTTGAAATCTACACCGATCGTGAGGGAGAGGTAATTTTCAAAAAATACTCACCTATTGGTGAAATGCAGGACTTTGCAACAGATTATGCCGAGGCATTGCAAAAAACATCTTCATCGCCCATATTTATCTGTGACAGAGATGCGGTTATTGCCGTATCAGGAGCATCAAAGCGAGATTACCTCGAAAGAAAAATATCAAAGGGTCTTGAAGAAATAGTAGAATCACGTTCACTGTACGTTAGAGGAAGTGGCAGAGAGCCTATCTCGATTATTAACGACGGCGGATCGCACTATGTAAATTGCGCCATGCCTATTTTAAGCGAGGGAGATATCGTTGGTTGTGTAGTTTCTGCATGGCAATATGATATGTCCACATCGGGCAAGATTTCTGATGAAATTGAATCCAAGCTTGTACAAACAGCAGGAATGTTTATCGGACGCCAAATGGAAGGTTAAAAGACAAAAAACTGCCTTAAAAATAAGGCAGTTTTTATATTAGTTAGAAAGATAATCCTTAAGAGTCTTAGATCTGGAGGGATGTCTGAGCTTACGAAGCGCCTTTGCCTCGATCTGTCTGATTCTCTCTCTTGTGATCTCAAACTTCTTTCCTACCTCCTCAAGGGTTCTGGGTCTACCATCCTCAAGGCCAAAACGAAGCTTAATAACCTGCTCCTCTCTGGGAGTAAGAGTGTGAAGGATGTTACAAAGCTGCTCACGGAGAAGCGAATAGGATGCACTGTCGGAGGGAGCGGGAGAATCGTTGTCCTCAACGAAATCGCCAAGGTGGCTGTCCTCCTCCTCACCGATAGGAGTCTCAAGTGAAACAGGGTCCTGGGCAATCTTCATAATCTCACGAACCTTGTCTGCGGTCATACCGAGGGATTCTGCAATTTCATCAGTGGTAGGCTCTCTGCCAAGCTCCTGAAGAAGCTGACGAGTGGTTCTCGAAACCTTATGTATGGTTTCAACCATATGAACAGGAATTCTGATAGTTCTCGCCTGATCGGCAATAGCTCTTGTAATTGCCTGTCGAATCCACCATGTTGCATAGGTAGAGAACTTATAACCCTTGCTGTGGTCAAACTTCTCAACAGCCTTAATAAGACCGAGGTTACCCTCCTGAATAAGGTCAAGGAAATACATACCCTTACCAACGTGGCGCTTTGCAATGCTTACAACAAGACGAAGGTTGGCTTCAATAAGCTCGTCCTTTGCCATTTTATCGCCGAGAGAAATCTTCTCTGCAAGCTCAGCCTCACGCTCAGGTGTAAGGAGAGGAATCTTACCAATCTCCTTAAGGTACATACGAACGGGGTCGTCAATAGCAAGACCTTCCTGAGAGAAATACTTGTCCATATTCTCTGCGGAATCAAAGTTTCTCGCATCCTGCTCAATTTCCTTAAGGTCATCAGTTTCAAGTTCGTCGGGACTTGCGGAGTCAATATCGCTCTGAGAAATATCGTAATCAATATCCTCAAGCGCCTTCATAATATCCGAATTACCAATACCGCCGTCGCCCTTGGAATCGATATATTCGTTTACATCAATCTTATCTCTGCTCATATTTAAACCTCTCTTTTCTTAAGTATCCTTAAGTTTTTCTTTTCTGCTCCAGCAGTCTGGTAAGACTGTCAAGAGAGCTGTTTTTTTCATTCTGTTTTTTCGATACCGATCGCTTGAGGTTCGCAATGCTATCAAGAAGAACCTCTGTACCGTTCTCGGTAAGATTCATACGGCTGATCTTCATCTTTGTTATTCTGCCACACTCATCGGGAGAAAAATGTGCATCAATATCAAGGTGCGAGTCGTCACCGTTAAAATATGCATCTTTAATATAGGAGAATATTCTGCGATTAAGCTCGGTGATAAAATCATTCTCGCCAATAAGTCCGCCATCAAATACCCGTTTTCTATGCTCGGGATAAATAAGCAGCAGACCAAGAACAGCCTCCTCATTTTTAGCCGCAGCGGGTGCCTTAATGAAGTCGGGGTTCACCCTATCAGAATACCCTACAGCATCCTGCTTTATTTTCTGCGACTCCTCCTTTCGCCTTGTGCTATTGGCTCGGGAGATAATGCGCTCAACATCGCTCTTGACGCTTTTTTTATCAACATCGAATATCTGCGAAATGCGCTGTATATAAATATCACGTTCTGCCGAGGAATATGTTTCGGAAATCAACTTTTCACTCTCATGAAGTGCTTTGATTTTATCCTGCGCCAAATTGATATCATATTTAGAAAGTATATTGTCCAGGTTATAATCAAACTTGGACTTAGAATCGGAAATAACTTGACGGAACTTATCCGCACCGAATTTTTTAATATATTCATCGGGGTCCTTTGCACCAGGAACTCTAAGAATAGAAACGTCAAGTCCAACCTCGGTCAGTAGCTTTACCGCTCTCATAGCAGCCTTCTGCCCCGCCTCATCAGCATCGTAGGAAATGATAACCTTCTTCGTGTATCGGCTCATCATTCTCGCCTGCTCGGATGTAATCGCAGTTCCGAGGGTGGCAACCGCATTTTCAAATCCGGCGGCATGCATGGCAATAACGTCCATATATCCTTCGCAAAGGATCATGCTTTCTGTACAGTGATGCCTTGCAAAATTAAGAGCAAACAGATTCCTGGATTTTTTAAATACCGGAGTATCCGAGGAATTTTTATACTTCGGCTTGGAATCGTCCATAACTCGTCCACCGAAAGCAATAACATTGCCCGAAACATCAATAATCGGGAACATTATTCTGTTGCGGAATGCATCAAAGTATCTTCCCTTCTCACTCCTGCCGCAAAGGAATCCGGCAACAAGCTCGTCATAGCTGTACCCCTTTGCAAGCATGTACTTTGAAAACTGATCAAAGCTATTCGGCGCAAAGCCAAGTCCAAAATGCTTTATGGTCGCAGTAGAAAGCCCTCTTACATCGGTAAAATAAGATAGAGCTGCCTTGGCATCGGGGTTGTCTGAGAAAAGGCATTTGTTGAAATATTTTGCTGCATCCACGTTCATGGCGAACATTCTATTTCTGTCAAACTTCTTCTCGCCGGGTACAGGCGTGCGTTCGTCTCTTATAATGGTAATTCCCGCCCTTTGAGCCAGGAATTCTACCGCATCGGGATAATCAAGGTTTTCTCTCTTACGAATAAATGAAATAGCATCTCCGCCTGCACCGCAGCCAAAACAATAAAAGCTGTTATCCGCAGGATACACGGTAAAGGATGGAGATTTCTCGCTGTGGAAGGGACAAAGGCCACGCAGATTGGATCCGGCTCTTTTAAGCGAAACATAACCGCCGATAAGCGTTTCAATATCTGTTCTCATGAGTACCTGTTCTATTGTTTCCTTGCTTATCAAATATAGCCCCTCCTTCCGATTTTACCTTAATATACGGAGTGTTTACTAAAAACACTTTTAAAATCCAAATTCTTCGCCAAAAATTTCAAACTTTACTCTACCGGCAGTTGCTTCTACTAATGCATTCTTAAGTTTTTCAAGATCATTTTTGATTATTTTGCCCTCAAGCGTTACACCAACATCGTAAAGGGTAGATTCCGTGCGGAATCCGTTATCTGCCAAAATAGCAGAAATTTTGCCGAAATCAGAATAGCTAACGGATATCTGAAGGCTGGTGTAAATATCGTATCTGATTATCTCGGCAGACTCAAGCGCACCGATTGCAGCGGAGGTATAGGCACGAACAAGACCTCCTGTGCCAAGAAGCGTACCGCCAAAATATCTCGTTACAACAATAACAACGTCTGTTACACCGTTTTTACGGATAACGTCAAGCACCGGCATACCTGCAGTTCCCTGAGGCTCGTGATCATCGGTAAAACGCATAGCGGAGTTTTCTCTTAAAACATAAGCATAAACGTGATGACGTGCATCGGGATATCTCTTTTTTACCGAGTCAATAAATGCGATTGCATCCGCCTCGGTACTTACCGGCATAGCCTGTCCTATAAAAACGGATTTTTTATCCTCATACTCAAAGTGCGAGGAATTCTTTACAGTAATATAGCTGTCCATATCTATACCTTATACGATATACTTGGCGTACATTCCTCTGCCGCGTTCGTCGAGAACAACCTCAACACTGATACCGTCGTCAACATATTCAACCTCACCGACTGTATAACTGTTGTAAAGCGAGCTGAGAACCGACTGACCCGAATAAGGAATGAGCATCTTATATTTTTTCTTAAATCTCTGCACCGTCTGCTCGATTAGCATAAGCATTCTGTCTATTCCCTCACCTGTGGCACCGGAAAGAACAACGGTGTTATCACCATCAGCATCAGTTATAGGCTCGTCAAGCAGATCGCACTTATTATATACGTAGATAACCGGCTTATCAGATGCGCCAAGATCCTCAATAACCTGCTTTGTTACCTCGATATGCTCTGAAATCTCGGGATCGGTAATATCAGACACGATAAGAAGAATATCTGCATATACGACCTCATCAAGAGTAGACTTGAACGCCTTTACAAGGTGGTGTGGCAGCTTTCTGATAAAGCCAACAGTGTCAGTAAGCAAAACACTTTCTCCACAAGGTAGCTCAAGCTTTCTTGTAGTAGGGTCAAGGGTTGCAAAGAGCTTATCCTCTGACAAAACACCTGCGCCGGTAAGCTTATTAAGAATGGTTGATTTGCCGGCGTTGGTATAGCCGACAATAGCAATTTTAGGAAGTCCGCTTCTATCTCTCTGAGAGCGCATTACAGCTCTATTATGCTCCATTTCAGCAAGCTTTTTCTCAAGAGCATAAATTTTTTCCTTCATATGACGGCGATCGCTCTCAAGCTTGGATTCACCGGGACCTCTGGTTCCTATACCGCCACCAAGACGGGACATCTCTGTTCCGCGTCCCATAAGCCTGGGTGCGCTATAACGAAGCTGGGCAAGCTCAACCTGTAATTTTCCCTCACCACTTGTTGCATGGAGAGCAAAAATATCAAGAATAAGCATACTACGGTCAATAACTCTTACATCACCGCCGATATCTCCCTCAAGATTTCGTATCTGCGCAGGAGTAAGCTCAAAGTCAAATATTACAAGCTCGATTGAGTTCTCATCGCAAAGCTCGGATATTTCACGAACCTTGCCGCTACCGATGCATGTGCGAGGATCAAAGCTATCCTTAACCTGAATAACCCTGGCATAAACGCTGCCCCCGGCAGTATCAAGAAGTCTTTCAAGCTCGTCAAGAGATCGCTCACATTCGGGAACGTCACTTCCACGCTCAGCAATACCGACAAGTATAGCCTCACTTTTTACAATTTCGGAATCCTTCATAAATATAATCCTTTAAATATCCAAAATAAACAAAAAGAGCGACGGAATGATCCGAGCGCTCTTTTATGATACATAGATTACTTGTTGTTCTGCGCAGCTGCAAGACGCTTCTTGAACTTGTCAAGACGTCCGCCGGCGTCAACAAACTTCTGCTTACCTGTATAGAAAGGATGGCACTTGGAGCAAATTTCCACGTTCATATCGCCCTTTACAGAGTGGGTCTGAACGGTTGCGCCACATGCACACTTAATGGTAGCCTCTTTGTATTCGGGATGTAATCCTGCCTTCATTTTAACACCTCTTTTACATTATAGTCATTTTAATACGGCTTATTATATCACATAATTTCGAGTTTTGCAATACTTTTTTAAAAAAAATTATATCTTTTCTTCTATTTTTTTACGTAATCTACTCATTATCTTCTTTTCAAGGCGAGAAATATAGCTCTGGCTGATCCCAAGAGCATCTGCAACCTCCTTTTGCGTAAGCTCTCTGCTATTCCCCAATCCGAATCTCAATTCAACGATAATCTTCTCTCTGTCGCACAAATTAGCAACAGCTTCCCTGACTATCCTTCGCTCCTCGTCTTCCTCCATATCCTTGGTTACAACGTCGGCATCACTACCTAATATATCAGACAGTAGCAGTTCATTTCCGTCCCAATCCACGCTTAGAGGCTCGTCTATGGAAATTTCTCTTTTATGAGTAGCGCTTTTCCTTATAAACATTAGTATCTCGTTTTCAATACATCTTGATGCATAGGTTGCAAGCTTAATGTTTTTATCCGAATTAAAGGTTGAGATTGCCTTTATCAGTCCAACTGTACCAATCGATATGAGCTCCTCTATATTTGCCCCGGTGTTTTCAAAGCGCTTTGCTATATAGGCAACAAGTCGGAGATTATGCTCTATCAATATATCTCTCGCCGCCGGGTTCTCAATATTTCTTATCATTTCATCTTCCTCCTCTGCCGACAGCGGTGGAGGAAGAGTTTCACTACCATTTATATAATATATTTCATTTTTCCGAAAAAGCTGTGAAAAAAACAGCCTTATGGATAAAATAGGATGTCTTAGATCAAAGTAATGCATTGTCTAGTGCTGCGGATGGCATAAGCGCCTTATATCCGCCAAAGCTACCTCCTTCCTTATCAATAGCCACAGTAACAAAAAGCTCCTCTGAATTATCTCCTCTTACCAGCTTTACACTGTCCGCCTTGATTCCCACAAGCACGTGAGTATGTCCGCCGCGGGTTACAGGAATTAATCTTATGCGTTTTTTTGTCTCACGGTCGAGCGAGTCCACATCGCAAAGATTGATGATATTTTCAGGCAGAATATCCTTTGCCATATCTTTTTTAAGCAAAACCACCGGGCTCATATCCATTGGATCGATGGCTAAATTTCCGCTATCCACAAATGCGGATACCTTTGTCATTTTTTCACGAAATGAGATCTCAAGGTCTACACTTCCTTCGCTCTCGTTGTTTGAAAAAAATGATATAAGCATTTTAAATACTCCTATAGATAATAGAACTATCATGGATAAAAAAAGCATTTTGCGATTAACAGAACCGCCTTGCGACGCATCAAAATATCCAGATATGTATTTGTCAAGCACACCCCACAAAAATGAAACCGCACTGCCGACCAAGGCCTCGAATATCAAGAACGAGAAAACAAATTTCACCTTTCTTTTTACCGAAACCGGTTTAGGTGCTATTAGGGCCATCAATAATAAACCTATTGCAGATGCAATCAGCTTTAATATGACGAATTCTGGCATCAAGACTATGATTACAGCAATTATTCCGCCTAATAAAGCAGAAATCAACAATCTTCTTGTTGAGGTTGGCACCTTTGAAAAACAGGCCGCAAAATATAGTGAGAGAATATCGACCGTAAAATTTATTAAAAAATAAACGTCAATATAAAGCGTTTTCATTTAATTACCGCCTTACTTTTTCTTGAAATTATTGTACCATAGCAGGAGCAAATAACTTGTCATAAAATGTTCCTAAAAAATAATTTTTCATACAAAAAAATCACAGGAAATATGCATAATCCGCCTTCCCTGTGATTTTGTTTAGATTATTAAATTATTTTGTATGCTTTTCAATAATATCTGCCGCACGCTCCATATAATCACCCTCGAACAGCTCGATAACACCCTTGTCACAAAGAGATGCAAGGCTGGGGTCAATAGGAAGTGCTGCAAGCACGTCGGTGGAATAGGACCTCGCAAGTGCCTCAATCTTACTTTCGCCATAGGGTCTGATAACCTTGCCGCAATCAGGACAGATAATATAACTATAGTTCTCTACCAATCCGAGAAGCTTAACGTTCATAAGAGATGCCATATTAACAGCCTTCTCAACAATCATGGAAACAAGCTCCTGGGGGCTACCAACTATAACTATACCGTCAAGAGGCAGGCTCTGAAATACAGTAAGAGGCACGTCACCTGTGCCGGGAGGCATGTCAACAAACATATAGTCAACCTCGCCCCAGACAACATCTGTCCAAAACTGCTTCACTACTCCGGCGATAACGGGACCGCGCCATACAACAGGCTTGGTTTCCTCGTCCATAAGCAGATTAACGCTCATAATTTCAATACCGGTTTTACTTTTAGGGGGGAACATACCTATATCTGTTCCTTCTACAGATCCGCATTTAAGACCAAAGGATCTGGGAATGGAGGGACCTGTAATATCAGCATCCAGAATTGCTGTTTTATATCCTCTTCTCTGCATGGTAACCGCAAGCATAGAGGTAACAAGCGACTTTCCAACGCCGCCCTTACCGCTTACTACACCGATAATACGCTTTACATTGCTTGCCTTGTTCTGCGGCTCAATAAGCGACTCCTTAGAGCACTTCTGCGAGCAGCTAGAACAATCATGTGAACATTCTGCCACGATTTATATCTCCTTATCTGATAATATTAAATGTAATCAACCTTGATGTCGCCATCTACGACCTTAAGTGAAATTCCGCTAAGGCCTGTGCCATAGTTGTTAAGAATAACCTCAGCTAGCTTATCTTCAACGTTACGCTCGATGTATCTGCGCATATTTCTTGCGCCGTATTTCTCGGAATATGACTCCTCAGCTATCAAATTAAGAACATCGTCACCGTAAATAAGCTTTATGTCCTTTTCTGCAAAGTGATCACGAAGCTTACCAAGCATAATGTCGGCAATCTTAACGAAATCCGATTTATCAAGGTGACGGAAGGTAATGATCTCGTCAATTCTGTTGATAAACTCGGGACGGAGGAAGCCTGAGAGTGATTTCTCAGTTCTACCCTTTGCAAGCATCTCACGCTTTTCAGCAAAGCCGGGTATAGAGGAAGATCCCTCGCTACCGGCATTAGTAGTCATTATAATAACCGTATTCTCGAAGTTAACAGTTCTACCCTGGGCATCGGTAATTTTACCGTCGTCAAGCACCTGAAG
>JAGCLY010000033.1 GCA_017646745.1 Clostridia bacterium | reverse complement strand
GTGCCGGTTCTCGGGTTCGAGCGCTTGAAACATAGTCGTACTGACCGCAAGGACAGGCCTTGCTGTCATTACTTGTTGTTTCTGCGCATTCGCTACGTCAAAAACGATACTTAATCGTTTTTGCCTGCTCACGTAATCCGCTCCAAAAAGCCAGTCATTATGACTGGTTTTTCTTTTTTGTGAGAGGATAGGGGCGTCCACCCGCCATGAACCTCTACGAGGTTCGGGGGTTCTTACCCCGTCCACTTTTGTGTCGCATAACATCGCCTCGATACACTCGGCTCGTTCTGCTCGCAACGTGGGACATCGCTTCACCAAAAACAACACTTAGTTGTTTTTGCCTTGCTCTCCCGTAATCCGTGTGTCTCACTTGGAGATACCGGTGCTCAGGCAGGCCTTCACACTTCGCTCTAAAAACAATATAAATAATATATTAGAAAAAGGACACCATCCGGTGTCCTTTTTTATAGGTAAAGATAAGAAAAGCTTTGGGGTAGGATCATGCGCCATGATTCCTCGTTGTGAGGCTTTTCGGTGTCGTAGGTTTCGTAAAGCTTGTCTGCGGGGTAGCCGTGCTTAACGAGCAGGGACTTCATTTCCTGTGCCGAGGGCAAGAGCAATCGCTCAAGGGGATCTCCTGCGCCGCAATAAATATGAATTTTTGACAGACAGTCAAGCCTGTCAGCAAAGGACATTGTGGCAAAATAGCTGTCAAATGCGCTCATCTCATAGAGGCCAAAGGCAGGAGAGTAGGACAGCACGTATTTATAGAATCCCAGCTCACGCAGAGCGCAATAGAATGAGGCGATGCCACCCATAGACGAGCCGCCGATACCGATATTATCCTCCTTTACACAGTATCTTTCCTTGATAAAGGAATGAAGTGTGCTGACCATAAATTCAGACAAGCTATCAAGATATCCGCGAGAGAAATCATCCTCGGGAAGAGCGGTAGCAAGTGGAGCAAGAGTGCCAAAGGTATTATGATCCATAAACAGCTCGTTGCTTCTATACTCGTCTGCATTATCAATACCAACCACGATAATATTCTTACCGTACCTGCGGTGAAGCTCGGTTACAACCAAGTCGAGCTTCCATGATCCATACGGATCACCATTGTCGGTATAGTGTCCGGCGTTGCAAAATAAATTCTGTGCATCAAAGAAGTAAAGGATATCATGTGGCAGCTTACCGTCATAGCTTGACGGTACAAAAACGCTTATTTTCTTGCTCTTATCCTCTCTGTACGTAAGGTTATTTTCATCACTGATAATATAATTATCAATGCGACCCGTACAGCCGTCATATTTTTCTATGAGTAATTTTTCCATATGTATAATGATTACTCAAGGTTTTTGAGTGTTTCCATCACGTAGTCGCCGAACTCACGGCAGGTAGCTCCACCTGCACGTCCGGTGATAACAAGTCTCTTCTCTTCAAAAGTGCATATATCAAGGGCACGCTCAAGTCTGTCGGCCCTATCCTGATAGCCGATGTAAGAGAGAAGCATTACACAGGCACGAAGCATAGAGCAGGGGGCGGCATACCACTTGTCGATGGTGATCTCGGGATAAAGAGCGGCAATCTTAGGTACCTCGTCATAGGGATATATTTCACGGTAAAGATTAGGCTCGCCAACACTCTGCAAGGAATATTTGTACTGCGACTGCTCCGGCAGGCTTGTGTGTCGGTTTTTATCAAGCATATTAGGCTTTCCTTTCGAGGCTTGTGATTTTGTATACTTGTATACAATTTGTATTTGAGTATATTATAATATATATTTTTTTATTTGTCGAGTAATTTTTTAATAAAAAAGGCCCTTCATTTCAGAAAGACCTTGTTTTTTATTTATTTTAAGCGCTTGGTTGTTTCTCGTTCTCGGATTTTTTCTCCATCGGTTTGTAATTAATATATTTTTATTTTCTTTCATCATTTCCAATTTAAAGCCGCCCTGCAGAGCAAGGCGGCTTTAATCATTTTATTTTGGAAATTAGTCGATAGTCATATCTATCTTTCTTCTAAGAATCTTACGAAGAGTGTTCTTGGGGAACTCCTCCTCACGAACCTTAAGAAGGCCGATCTTCTTATAAGGAACGGCAGTCTTGTTATACTCGTTAACAAACTTCTGGAAGTATGCCTTAAGGTCGGTAATACCCTTCTCTGCAAGACCTGTCTTATCGGGATAGATCTCACACACGATGGTGTTGAACGCAAGACCGCGGCGGGACTTACCCTCGTAAACAACGATTTCTACAAGACCGGGTGTTGCGCTGAGAGCATCCTCAATCTCCTCGGGATAAACGTTCTTACCGTTGGAGAGAATGATGATGTTCTTAAATCTACCGGTGATATAGAGAATTCTGTCGCCGGCCTTGGTAATCTCCATACGGCCTGCGTCACCGGTACGGAAGTATCCGTCCTCGGTAAATGCCTCGGCATTAGCCTCGTCATTCTTGTAATAACCAAGCATGATGTTGGGGCCCTTAACCTGAATCTCACCCTCGCCGCTGTCATCAGCATCTGCGATACGGCAGTCAACGATAGGAAGAACAGGGCCAACACTCTTGGGAACTATATAATCATTATGGTTTACCGCAAGGATAGGCGCACACTCGGTAATACCGTAGCCGTTAAGCACCTTAACGCCAAGTCCCTCGAAGAGGTCTGCCATATCCTGATTAAGAGGAGCGCCACCGGAAATGATCATGTTAAGCTCGCCACCGAAGTTGGAGAGGATCATCTTCTTGAACAGGCCGTCGAAGGGCTTAAGACCGATCTTGTGACAGTTCTTGTTAAGCTTAATAAGAACCTTAACAAGGCCGCCGACAAACTTGCCCTTATCATCGATACCCTTAAGAATTCTTCTGTAGAAGGTTTCAACGTAGAGAGGAACTGCTACGAGGTGACCGGGCTTGTGCTCCTGAAGCTCCTTGAGTACATACTTAACACCCGAGGAGATATAGATATCACAACCGATAGAGTTCTGTCCGAAAATAGAAACAGAGGAGCCGTAGGTGTGATGAGGAGGAAGCACGTTGATGCATCTGGTAGAGAAGTTAATGAAGGGGATAACGTCCGCAAGGTCGGACATAAAGTTGCGCTGGGAAAGCATAACGCCCTTACCCTGACCGGTGGTACCGGAGGTGAACACAAGCTCTGCAAGAGCATCGGGATCAATAGGTGCGTCGTAGTAGAGAGAGGGATTCTCGGCAAACTTCTTTGCACCCGCCTCACGCCATGCAAGCAGGCTGTCCTCGCCGTCGCCGTTAAGGAAGAGGGGAGCAGGCATACCAAGCTCGGTGGTAATAAACTCACACTTATCTCTGATGTCGAGGTCGCACATAAGGAAATCGCACTCACCGCTTCTTACAGTTTCAAGCAGATCCTCCTTTGCCCAATCACGATCAAGGGGAACCCATATAGAGCCAACAGACATAGTTGCATAATAGCTCTGGATAAGGTTATAGGTATGCTTACCGATAACGCAGATCTTCTTACCCTGAAGTCCTCTTGCCACAATCTCGGTGGCAAATGCACGAACGTGATCACGAAGCTCATCATAGGTGACCTTTATTGCCTCCTTGTCATGAGGCTTGATTCTGTAACGGTAAGCAACCTTGCCGTTATATGCATCACCGATGTACTCAACCATTTCACGAATGTTGAGAAATTCTTTCTTTGCTCTTAAAGCCTTTACTTTTTTCATAAATATAATTACCTTTCAATCTCTTTTCCCAATAAT
Organism: Clostridia bacterium; assembly: GCA_017646745.1. Classification (GTDB taxonomy): domain Bacteria; phylum Bacillota; class Clostridia; order Oscillospirales; family CAG-272; genus UBA1740. The sequence continues at coordinate 70,016 of JAGCLY010000033.1, read as the reverse complement.
CGCTAAGTAAAATCGCATAGCAGCCCGCCAGGATCGGGGGATGTCGGGAAGTGCTACGTCGATCGCATCAGACAAAATTGAGAAAAATATATAGAGAAGACAAACTCCTCAATCATAGTAATACTACCACAGATCGAGGAGTTTGTCAAGCAAATCATTATTTATTAAACTTTTGTTTAAAAATTTAATATTTATTAATATTTATTTTTGCGTTTATTTCTAAAATAGGTGGACAGTATTTCGGCACATTCCTCACCTAAAATACCGCCAAGAATCTCAGGCTTGTGATTAAGGCCGGCGGAATTTACGTCAATGGCAGAGCCGAATGCTCCGAAGCGGTGATCCCTTGCTCCATAGACTACACGCTCTATTCTGGAGTTGATTATTGCGCCCGCGCACATCACGCAGGGCTCCATGGTAACGTAAAGTGTCACACCGGGCAATCTCCAACCGCCCAGCGCACGGCAAGCCGCCTCGATGGCAAGCACCTCGGCATGGTGAGTTGCGCACTTCGACTCCTCTCGGGTATTAAAGGCAGAGGCAATGATTTCCCCGTTGCGAACGGCTACAGCGCCCACAGGCACCTCATCACGCTCGGCGGCAAGATGTGCAAGCCTGATCGCCTCACGCATATATTTTTCGTCCTCTGTAAGATTAATATTATCCATATTTTCTCCTTAAACAAAGCTGATAACCGCTATAGTCAGCGTAATTACAGCAAAAAGCAACATTTCAGCGCTAAAGCCCACAGGCTCGCCCTTTTCAAAGGCCGTTGCAAGCATTTTCTTATATTCCTTACGTCCAAACCATACGGTCACCAGTGAAATAAGGCTTAAAATTCCCAGTATAATGTAAGCGGTGGGGGCAAATGCCGAGTTATCCTTAAATATTATCATTCCCACCGAGAGGGCATTGTTAATAAAATGCATAATCACCGAGGGCACAATACTCTCAGTAGCAACGTCAACCGCCATAAAGATTATGCCGGCGACAAAGGCGTAAGGAATGCTGAACAGGTCGTGATGCACAAGAGAGAAGAAAAATGCCGATATCAGCACGGTCGCCCTCTTGGAATACGGAAGAAGCAGACGCATGGGAAGATATCTGAAGAGCATTTCCTCAAGCACCGCCGGGAGCAGCGCATATCTTAGCAGAGCAAGGATAAAGGAATTGCCTAAATCAACACTGTTCGTTCGGCCGGTGCTAAGGTATATCAAAAGCGAGGTCAAGGCAGAAATAGCTATAACAGCCGACACCGCAAGCGGAACCAGCGGTATAACCTGCTTCAGCTCGTTTTTTTCTAAAGACAGATATTTAGTCCCCTGCCCTTCATCCTGCCGAGTCATAAACAGGGCGACGAGCACAGGGATAGCAAAGGCAGAGAAATACAGTAGAAAATATACTATGCCCGATGTGGCTGACACAAGAAAAAGTAACAGCAAAAACAAGGTGTAGCATAATGCAAGTATGCCTATTCTTTTACTCATATTCTCTTCCTTTCTTATAAATATACTACATTTTGTAAAGTTACATTGTCATTTTATTCTTCAATGACAGAAAATCTCAGCTTGCCGCGGATTACATTCGCCTCCTCAAGACGAACCGAAATTCTATCTGCTATGCGATAGGAATGATACCTTGATCTAAGGGTAAGATTACGCTCGTCAAAGGTATATACACCGGGAAGTGTGCTTATGGGAATAAGTCCCTCGCAGGTATTGTCAAGGGTGACGAACATACCAAAGGACGTAATTGAGCACACCGTTCCCTCAAAGCTCTCGCCAACACGGTCGGACATAAAGATCACCTTATAAAGATCCTCTATCCTTCTTTCGGCGCTGATGGCACGAAGCTCGCCCTCGGTTGCGGCAGCCGCCGCACGCTTTGCGTAAGAGGTGTACAGCTCCGCCCTCTTGTTTTCAAAGAGAACACGTCTTATAATTCTGTGAGTGGCAAGATCCGACAGTCGTCTTATTGGTGAGGTAAAGTGACAGTATTCCTCTATTCCAAGACCGAAATGGCCGGGACGGGATTCGGAGTACTTTGCCTTTGCCATAGAGCGAAGCATGGTGTATGAAACCGCCGGCAGAAGCCCCTTTTGCTCTGCAATCTCAAGAACATTAGCAAGATCCCTTGGCGTAGGCTCATGCTTACGAAGCTCTCTTACGTCAAAGCCCAGACTCTCGAGATAGGAAAGAAAATCTGCAAAATGCTCAGGCGGAGGCGCCTCGTGAACACGGTAAACACAGGGTATGCCCCGTCTTGTAAGATAGGAGGCAACCGCCTCGTTTGCGGTAAGCATAAACTGCTCAATAATCCTCTCGGACAGACCCCGCTCACGTCTTTCTATATGGGTAGGAGTGCCATCCGGAGAAAGGATAATAACCGCCTCATCGGCATCAAAGTCTATTGCGCCACGCTGCTTGCTCTTTTCAAGCAGGACGGAATACAGCTCTGCCATTCTCTCAAGGGTAGGCAATACGGTTTTATATTTTTTCTTTATCTCGGACGTGGCATTTCCGGACAAAAGTGCGTTAACCTCGGAGTACACACCTCTGACACGGCTGTTGATAATTGCGCTCTTAAGCTGCAGATTCTCAATATTTCCCTCGCTGTCCAGGTCGATTATAGCGCTGAGAGTATACTTATCCTCGCCTGAATTAAGCGAGCAGGCGCCGTTTGACAGCGCAGGAGGAAGCATGGGCACAACCTTGTCGGTAAAATAAACGCTGGTGCCCCTCTGCATAACACAGCGGTCAAGAGGAGTGCGCTCGGCCACGTAATAGGAAACGTCGGCAATATGAACGCCAAGTCGCCATCTGCCACCCGGCAATCTGCGAAGCGAAACCGCATCGTCAAGATCCTTTGCCCCCTCGCCGTCAATGGTGAATATTACCTCGCCTGTCAGATCCTCTCTGCCATCATAGGATATAGGCTCTGCCGCCAAGCTCTCAGCCTGATCCAGCTCGGCATCGGTAAACTCGGTTACAATATCGCACTCGGCAAGAATAGCCTGGTAATTTGCGCCCATATCCTCGGGCGCACCGAACACACGGATAATATCGCAGGCGGGCGAGCTGCTGCCATCACGGAGAATAAGCGCCTCTACCTTTTCGCCAATACGGGCGCCGCCCAGATCACGGACGGGAAAGGCGGAGGAAAGCTTAGCATCATCCGGCTCAATATAGAACACACGCAGATACCTTCTGCCGTGTCGGCGCATATCCTCGCACAGGGTACCGATCACCGTCCTTCTGCCCATCTGCAGAACCTTAGTCACCCTGCCCTCGGTCTTTTCATCGCCGTCGTAATTATTATATTTATGGTAAACCACCTCGACAAAATCGCCGTCTATTGCGCCGCCGATACTATCACCGGGAATAAAGATATCACGCTCGACATTCTCAAGAGTTACGAAGCCGTAGCTACCCTTAGAGCTGCGGAATATTCCTCTGTCGCATATATTTTTACGCTTTGGAGATGTTCTTTTTTCATATATATCAAGATCAATATCGGCGACCTTTACCTTGTCGGAATCAACACCGATATCACGAAGGGCCTTCATCAGGGCAGACTTAGCCTGCTCCTTAGACCTTCTCTTATGAGTATTTCTTTTTGTAAATTTACTAAAATCCTTCTTTTTCATCATAAAAAACCTCGCCACAATATATTCAAAGCATATTTTGTGTAAGCAAAAGGCAAAATAAAAGCGACGTAAAGCAAAAGGTGCCGCATATACGGCACCCTATGTTTTATTTTTTGAACAAATCGGAATAGTTATTGATACCGCTATCCTTCCAATCCTTAAGCGGAGCAGCATAGTCAGGCTGAATGATAAATACAGCCAAAACAGCAATTGCAAAAACGATAGCCGCTACGAGAGTCCATCTGTAAAGGGCTCTGTCGGTATTAGAAGACTTATCCTTGCCGTAGAAGGTCTCAGATCCGCCGGAGATTGCGCCGGAAAGGCCATCCTCGTTACTTTTCTGAAGAACAACCGCAACAACGATAAACGCCGCCGAAACGAGAAGCAGTCCAAGAAGTACGTATTCGATAATCATTATTTCGCTTCCTTTCATATTTTTCTCGCCATAGCGAGTAAGATGCATACAGACATTCTACCATAAACAAAATCAAAATGCAATAGTTTTTTTAATGTTTTTTTATTTTTTCATATTTTTTTATTATTTAGACATACTAACATTAATTTAAGAAAGGTTTTTTTACATGATTACTAAAACGCATACCCCACCCTTTGGAATAAGAGATAAAATAGGATATCTGCTTGGAGATTTCGGAAACGATTTTACCTTCCTGCTCTCATCGAGCTTTCTGTTAAAATTCTACACCGACGTTATGCATATCAGCGCAGGCGTGGTGGGTACAGTTATGATGCTGGCAAGATTTGTCGACGCCATTACCGACGTAACCATGGGTCGACTGTGTGACCGAGCAAAGCCAACGAGGGCAGGAAAATTCAAGCCCTGGATACTCCGCATGTGCGCTCCCGTGGCAATCTCCTCATTTCTGATATATCAGTCTGCATTTGCATCCTCGTCAATGACATTTCGTATTTTCTGGCTGGTGGTGACCGATATTATCTGGGGCTCAATTTTCTACACCTCTATCAATATTCCCTACGGATCAATGGCCTCCACCATCTCGCCAGAGCCGGCCGATCGACAGTCGCTGTCCACCTTCCGCACCATGGGAAGTACACTGGCAGGTGTGGTTGTGGGAGCAGGCGTGCCGCTGATAGCCTATGACACCAGAGTTGTGAACGGAGTGGAGATAGCCGAGATGAACGGTGGAAGATTTACCCTGATTGCAGGCCTGTTCTCAATCCTTGCGGTAATCTCATATCTTCTATGCTATGTATTGGTGACCGAGCGTGTCATACCCGAGGAGGTTACGAGAAAGGAAAGCGGTGGCCCGAAGCAGCTTATTATAAGTGCGCTGAAAAACCGGGCGCTGATATCAATAATAGTAGCCTCGATACTGATGCTGCTCTCACAATTCACCCTGCAGCAGATGGCGAACTACGTCTTCCCCGATTACTACGCCAACACTACGGCACAGTCGGCATCAACCATCGCAATGATGGGCGGAATGATAATTGCGGCGACAGTGGCAAGACCGCTATCAAAAAGATTCGGCAAGGCGGAGATAAGCGTATTTTCAAACCTGCTGGCAGCGGCAGTATGCCTGATATTATTCTTTACAAGACCGCAAAACGTGTGGGTATACGTTGGTGTAAACCTGTTCTCCTGGCTGGGACTTGGCATCTTCGCCATGGTAAGCTGGGCACTGATCACCGACGTTATCGACTACTCCGAGATTAAAAACGGTATCAGAGAGGACGGTTCGATCTATGCGCTCTACTCCTTCGCAAGAAAGATAGGACAGGCAGGTGCGGCCGGACTTACAGGACTTTTCCTAACCCTGATAGGCTATGAAAAGATAGCGGGCGCAGCTCTTCCCGGCTCGGTAAAGGAGGGCATCTTTGATATTTCCACCATTGTTCCGGCAATAGGATTTATCCTACTCGCAGCGGTGCTGTGGTTCTGGTATCCTCTGCACAAGAGACAGGTGGACGAAAACGTAAGTATACTGAAGGAAAAGCACGAGAGAAGAGAATAGAAAAAGCAGGCTTTATGCCTGCTTTTTCTAACTAAACATTACAATTAATCAACATCCGCCTTCTTTTGCCTTATAATCAACCTACCTAGATCACGGGCATTAAACGGAATAAGCGGGTAGAGATAATGATGCTTTGCCGACAGAGTTCTGTTGGTACATACGAAGAACAAGAACAAAAGTATTCCTGCCACAAATCCCCATATTCCAAGGAAATAAACCAGAGCAAGTATCATCATACGCATAAACTTGAAGGCATATCCGAGCTCGTGGTTCTGCTGCGCAAAGTTTGCTATTGCCACAAAGGCCATATAGAGTATAACGTCCTCGCACAGCCAGCCCACCCCGACGGCAAAGTCACCGAGAATAAGCGCACCCACCACCGACAGCGAGTTTGACAGTATATCCGGTGTGTTCATAGAGGCGATCTTTAATCCGTCGATAGCCAGCTCGACCAAAAACAGCTGTAGTATTATGGGCAAGGCTCCCGGATCATCGGGCACTAAAAACGAAAGAGCCTCGGGCAGAATATTAGTATACTCCAGCGACAGATACCAAAGCGGAGTGATCACCACCGACAAAAGCAATATTGCGGTGCGAACAAGCCTGAGATAGCTTCCGGTAAGAGGGGGAAAATTAAAATCGTCGGTCTCCTCAAGGTAGTCGAATATAGAGGTGGGCAGGATCATAGCCTGCGGCGAGGTGTCGCAGATAACGATCACCGATCCTTCCAGCAGCTGGGCAGAGGCGGTATCAGGTCGCTCGGTTGTGCGTATCTTGGGAAAGGGATTAAACCACCCCGACCTTATAAGCGTTTCGGCAAGGCTCTGGTATCCAAGAGTAAGAGATTTCGGTTTTGCAGAGGATATTTTTTTCCTCACCTCGCTGACCGTTTCCTGCTTTGCAATCCCCTCTACATAGCACATCACCACGTCGGTCCCCGATGATCCGCTAAGCGAAAAATGCTCCATAGTAAGCCTTGGATCACGGATGCGCCTGCGTATAAGCGCAGTATTTACAACCAGCGTTTCAATAAATCCGTCACGTGCGCCCTGCATAACTCTGTCGCTCTCAGGCTCTTGCGTTGATCTTGAGGGATAGGTACGAAGGTCTAAAAGCATAGCAAAGTCACAAAAGCTCTCGGCAAATACAGCAGTCTGTCCCGACAGAACCGCATGTATTATTTTTTGAGGATCGCCTGTAACCTCAACCTCAACGTATGGCATTTTCTTCTCAAGCTCCCTTGCCGATCCAAGCTGCTTCTGCGACAGGAGATATTGCATAATTCGAAGCATCTCGCCGTCCTTTACAAATCCGTCAATATAAAAGAAGCACATATCCCTCTCGGCCACCGTAAGATGCCGTTCTATCATATCAAAGCTCTCGTTAACCCGAAGCGCATCTCTCATCATAGCAATATTTCGCCCGTAATCTACAAAAAGTCCTTGTACTTCCACACTTTTCCTCTTCTGTTTTTTCATTATTGTAGCCAGAATGACTCTTTTTATTCAAAAAAGAGAGGCACACCGCCGGGTGTGCCTCAAAAATGCTTTTATTATTCTGTACGCAAAGCAACAACGGGATCCTTCTTTGCCGCGCTCTTTGCAGGTGCAAGACCGGAGATAAGGGTCAGGCCCACACTGAGTAACACAAGGAATACTGCATTACCGATAGGCAAAGCTGCAATATTAGAGTAATTGATAAGCGGCTTAAGAATAAGATTTGCCAGGGTGGATATCAGATATGTGGAGCCGATACCGATAAGTCCGGATAGAACACCGATAATCGCAGTTTCGGCAATAAAGAGATTCGAAACGTCACGCTTACGGCCGCCGAGAGAACGGATAACGCCGATTTCCTTAATACGCTCTACAACAGATACGTAGGTTATAATACCTATCATTACGGTAGAAACCACAAGAGAAATTGATGTAAAGGCTATGAGAGCGTAAGAAATAATATCAATCATGGTATTAAGCATATTAACGATGATCTCAAGAGTATCGGTAAACTTAATATCCGATCTCTCCGTTCCTTTTAGCACCGCATCGCCGACAGTAATATCAAGCTTGTGATTATTCCACTGATTAAGATATGCGGTAACAAGATCCTTCTCCTCAAAGGAAGCAGGATATATCTTGATGCTGGATGCAATATCTATACCACCAAGGCTTCTGGCAACAGATGTTCTGGTACCGCCGCTTATAGCGGTAGCCGTGGTCAGAGTTTTACGCTCACCAACGATCTCGGCTCCCTTTACTGCCTCGTAAGGCAGATAATCATATTTATACATTACCTTAGAGATGGGCAGATTCAGCTTTGTCTCATCACCGATAAGATAATCTATGAAATCAGAGGAAGCGTTTGTCTCAAGACAATGGTCGGTAAGCGCCTTTGTATAATAAACGCCGGAGCTCATTACACCATTGTTAAGCCCGTCCTTACGTGTAAGAATTCCAACCACCTTAAGCGTCATTCCAGTGCCGTCCGGAGATTCCATCTCACCGGTATAAGCAGGAGTGGTTGTAACGGTTTCCTGCTGGGTTTCCTTGTCTATAATAATGACCTCGGTAGTACCGAAAACACTGTCGGTAGGATACCAGGTAAAGCTCTTATTAAGCAACTCATCATAGGTAAAATACTCACGGTAGAGGGCCTTGTCATAAATCGGATTTCCCTCTCCGTCCTTGTCAGCCGCCTTGTGAATAATCTGCTGGAATTCAGCCTGGTTATAGTATCCAAGCTTGGCAAGAAGCATATCGGAAAGCTCGTCGTTAGCATCAAGAACAAGCATGATCTCATTCTTCTCCGTAGCAATCTTTCCGGCTGCAATATCATACTGGGTCAGAATATAATCACCGTTTTCGGGCATCTGGCTAAAGGTGGAGTCACCCATTAGCTGAGTAATATCACCGTATTCGGTTTCGGAAATAATAGCCTTCAGCATATCATTGAGCTGCTTGACCGACATATGTCTTTCACTACTGGTTGGAAGCTCTTTAAAATCGGTAAATATTGTCTTGTTGAAATCTATACCGTAGCCAAACATAATTTCGTTATAATACTCGCTTGGCATATTATTCACATACTCTATATATTCCCTGGTTATTTCGTTTTTGGAGAATACCTTACCGAGAGCATCCTTAGTCTCTATAAGTCGCTCAATCACAGAGGATATATATACGCTGTTGGGATTTTTGATTATTTCAATCTTTTCATCGGTATCCACCATATTCATCACCGAATTAATATCAATGGCGGTTTCCTCGATCTTGATAGGGTTTCCGGAGAGCATATCGTCCTGCATTGACGCAATATATCCCTTGATTCCGGCGGAAAACGCAAGAACCATGGCAATGCCTATTATACCGATTGAACCGGCGAAGCCAACGACAGCTGTTCTACCCTTCTTGGAAATAAGATTCCTTGCGGAGAGACGGAAGGCGGTGAATACCGACATCTTTGCCTTTTCCTTGGATTTTTTATCTGCCTTCTTCTTCTCTTTGGTAACGGGAGCCTCAGCATTCTCCTCAATAGCAGAGAGGGTGTTATACTCCTCCTCGCTAACAGGGTTGGTATCCTCAATTATCTCACCGTCAAGCAGGCGGATGATTCTGGTGGAATACTGCTCTGCCAGCTCAGGGTTATGGGTAACCATGATAACAAGGCGCTCGCCTGCAATCTCACGGATAAGCTCCATGATCTGTACGCTGGTTACGGTATCCAGCGCACCGGTGGGCTCGTCAGCAAGAAGAATCTCGGGCTCGTTTACAAGCGCTCTCGCAATAGCAACACGCTGGCACTGACTGCCGGAAAGCTGATTGGGGCGCTTATAATACTGATCGGACAGACCAACCTTATCGAGAGCAGCCTTTGCACGTCTGACTCTCTCCTCCTTATCAATACCCGCAATAGTAAGAGCAAGCTCTACGTTGCCAAGCACCGTCTGGTGGGGGATAAGATTATAGCTTTGGAAGATAAAGCCGATGCGGTGATTTCTGTACACATCCCAGTCACGGTCACGGTACAGCTTGGTGCTGACACCGTTGATCACAAGATCGCCGTCGGTGTATCTGTCAAGACCGCCCACGATATTAAGCATGGTGGTCTTTCCGCAGCCGGAGGGGCCGAGTATAGAAACAAACTCCTTATCACGGAAGGTAATATCCACGCCACGAAGGGCATTTACCGTTTCGGAGGATGTTATGTAATCCTTTTTTATACCACGTAATTCAAGCATAACTAATTTCCTTCTTTAAAACATTCCTAACTATTATACACTATAAAAGATGTACAAACAATATAAATTTGTAAAATATTTTTAAATTTTACTCTACTTTTATCTGTCTTACCCAAATTCCCTTGTTAACAAGTATCAATCCTGGCAGTAATTTAAGGTTTTCTACCACCAGAACGATGGGGAGCAGATATTTAAAGGGCAGGCTGGTGAAATAAGCAAGAGAGAACACAACCGGCATAACTATTACCCAGGCATAAACGCTGTCAAACAGCATAGTGATGAACACACGTCCACCCGAGCGGATGGTGTAATAGGTCGAGGTTGCAAGCGCCGCCGCAGGCATTGTCAATGCAAAGCAGGTCATGATGTAGCTGGACAAATGACGCACCTCGTCGGTAGTATTATAAAGCAGGGGGAATACCCCGGACAGGGTAAGCTGTATCACAGTCATACAGCAACCCACAAATACCGCAAAGCCAAGCAGCTTTCTGTCGGTTTCCTTTGCCTCCTCAAGCTTACCTGCGCCAAGCAGGTTGCCTACAATTATAGCAATAGACGAGCTGAGAGCAAAATATGCAACGCTGAGCAAATTTTGCAGAGTAAAGGAAATATTCATTGCCGCAACTACGTCAAGTCCCCTGAGCGAATAACACTGATTACTAACCGTAACCGAAAGCGACCAGAAGAGCTCGTTGAGCAGAATGGGTGTTCCCTTTATCAGAATTTGCTTTACAAGGGCGGTGGGTATTCTGAAATTACTGAATACTCCTACCGCAAAGGGGCATTTCACCTTATTTCTGTGAGTCCATGCAAAGAGTATAAAGAGCTCGGTAAATCTGGATATTGCGGTTGCAATAGCAGCGCCCTCAACCCCAAGCTCAGGGAAGCCGAGCAGACCGAAAATAAGCAATCCGTTAAAGACAAAATTTGTAGCAATGGAAACCACGCTGGCAACCATGGGCACTACCGTTTCACCGGTTTCACGCAATGTAGAAGCATACACCTGCGAGAAGGCGAAGGGGATAAGTCCAATGATTATACATGAGAGATATTTTTCTCCGGACAATAGCGTAAGAGCAAGATCGCCCTCGGTTCCCTCGTGAAGGAAGGTAGTGATAAGATAATCGCCGAATACCGAGAGAACACCGACACCGAGAACACCGATAACTGCGCAGATGATCAGCTTCATACGCATGGTCTGACGCACGCCTTCCACGTCACCTCTGCCGTTAAACTGTGCGGTAAAGATGCCTGCGCCGGATATTGCACCAAAGACGGCGAGATTAAATACGAAAATAAACTGGTTTACTATAGCAACGCCCGACATCTGCTCTGTACCAAGCGAGCCAACCATAAGATTATCAAGCAGGTTTACCAGGTTGGTAACAGTATTCTGAATTATCATCGGCAGAGCAATGGCTAACACCCTTTTGTAAAAGGCACGGTCGCCGATGTAGGAATTAAGACTTAATTTCAAATTTCTTTCTCCTGTATTTTTAATCATATAATTGTATCATACAACATATTAAAAAGCAATATGAAAAATGTTAAAATGTATTTTATTTTCTACGCAAAGAAAAATGCCGAGATTTTAACCATTTTCTCGGCATTATGTAAATTATTGTTGTCAAAAACTAAATTTCAAATCCAACGATCAGTCCGCCCTGCTCTGCATAGAAGGAGCAAAGGCCGCCTGTCATAGCAATATCAATACTTGCATCGGGGAACTTCTCAACAATCTTGGTCTTAACGAGCTCTGCCGCAGAGAGGTTGTTTGCATGATGGATTCTGACCCTGCCTCCCTTATAACCGTCGCCTACCATATTGGTGAAAATATCGTTTGCAGTATTAAGAGGGCCACGGGATTTACAGATCATCTCAAGGGTGCCCTCATCGCTGGCTCTGCCTATGGCACGAATGCCAAAAATCTCTGCCATCTTTGCCTTAACGGGGCTGACACGGCCATTGTTCGCAAGATTACGCATAGATTCAAGGGCGAAGATAAGCCTGGTGTGATTAACAGAATAATCGATGATCTCACTCTTTATCTCCTCAAAGCTCTTACCCTCCAGGATAAGAGATCGGATTCTCTCGATAATAATAAAGCTCTCAGCTCCGGTGGAAAGGCTGTCGATAATATGAACTTTTCTTTCGGGATGATCGGCGAGGAGTGTTTTTGCCGCCACGTTTGCCGCATTAAAGCTGCCCGAGAGGTTGCTGCTGATGGTTATAACAAAAATATTCTCGGCATCGCCAAAGGCCTCAAGATACTCTCCTGCGCTGGGGCATGAGGTATGTGACTTGCCTTTATAACTCTTAAGCTCGGTAAGCATACCAACCACGTCGAGAGAGCAGCTGTCAACATATTCCCTCTCATCGGTAATTATCTTAAGAGGCACGCTCTCATAGGGAACGTCAGATAAAGCTCTTATATCTGCCGAGGAGTCGGCTACAATTTTAAATTTCATAGTAAAAATCCTTTTTTAAAAAATTTGCTGATATATTATACCATAATTTACAGATTGTGTCAAGTTGTAAATAATCAGGAGAGTTCCGACAGGTATTTTTCACCTCCGTCGGGCAGAATTACGGCTATTTTTTTACCCTTGTTTTCGCTCTGCATACCAAGGCTCACGGCAGCAGAAAGCGCTGCCCCCGAGGATATTCCAACAAACAATCCCTCGCATCCAACGACCCTGTGCAGCATATCTATTGCCATATCGGTAGACACCTGAGTGATTGAATCTATCATTTTCATATCAAGAAGCGGAGGCACAAATCCTGCGCCTATTCCCTGTATTCCGTGAGCCCCCGCCTTTTCGCCACTAAGCACAGCCGACTCGCTCGGCTCAACCGCGATCAATTTTATCTGCGGCGAGGCCTCCTTTAAAAACAGTCCTGCACCGCCCATAGTACCGCCGGTGCCTACACCTGCCACAAGAATATCGGGTGCGCCATGCAGATCGGCATATATTTCCCTGCCTGTGGTTTCGTAATGCGCAATTAGATTCTGTCGGTTATTAAACTGCAGGGGAGAATATCCGCCATTTTCCTTTTTTATCCGATCTGCCATCTCTATTGCCGCCGTCATTCCGCCCAAGGCATCGGTAAGTACAAACTCGCCGCCGTATGCGGCTATTATAGCTCTGCGCTCGGGTGACATATTCTCAGGCATAACTATCACCGCACGGTATCCATAAGCGTTCGACAGCATGGCAAGTGAGATTCCCATATTTCCGCTGGTGGCCTCCACCACCGACTGTCCCCGAGTAATCAATCCTCGGTTAATAGCATCACGGATAACAAAAAGCGCCGCCCTATCCTTTATAGAGCCACTCGGATTCATGTATTCAAGCTTAGCATACAGCTGTGCCTTAAGGCCGAAATATTTTTCAAGAGAGCAAAGCCTGATCATCGGCGTTCTGCCGATCAGATCGGTAAGCGAGTGACGGATTTCCATTATAAATCGCACCTCATTTGTATTGACAAAGATTATATATATGATATAATATGAGTACAAGATGTAAAATATTAAAGGAGGCGGCATATGAAGATTATAAAGAGAAACGGAGCCGAGGCGGCCTTTGACAAAAGCAAAATATACGCCGCCGTCAGCAAGGCAAACGAGGCGGTTGAACCGCAGCACCGCATCAGCCCCGATCAGATACAGGGAATAACCGACCGTGTGACCTTAGGGTGCGAGGCGCTTGCCCGTGCCACCGAGGTTGAGGAAATACAGGATATGGTGGAGAGGGAGATAATGGCTCTGGGCGCTTTTACCCTTGCCAAGACCTATATCACCTATCGCTACACCCGTGAGCTTGTGAGAAAATCCAACACCACCGACGAGCGCATTATGTCGCTTATCGAATGCTCAAACGAGGACTTAAAGCAGGAAAACTCTAATAAGAACCCCACCGTAAACAGCATACAGAGAGATTATATGGCAGGTGAGGTATCCAAGGATCTTACAAGAAGAATTCTACTGCCCCCGGATATTGTAAAGGCCCACGAGGACGGACTTATTCACTTCCATGACGCAGACTACTTTGCCCAGCACATGCATAACTGCGACCTGGTAAACCTTGCGGATATGCTTGAGTGTGGCACGGTTATCAGCGGTACGCTTATTGAAAAGCCAAAGAGCTTTACCACCGCATGTAACATTGCGGCGCAGATCATCGCCCAGGTTGCCTCTAATCAGTACGGCGGTCAGTCCATAAGCCTTACCCACCTTGCGCCCTTTGTCGACGTGAGCAGAAGAAAAATCCGTGATAGCGTGGCAAGGGAGCTTGCCGAGACGGGCATCAAATGCACAGAGGAGCAGATTGAAAGAGTTACCGATATCCGACTTCGTGAAGAGATAAAAAAGGGTGTACAGTGCATACAGTACCAGGTTGTCACTCTGCTGACCACCAACGGACAAGCCCCCTTTATCACTATGTTTATGTATCTTGGTGAGGCAAAGGACGAGCGTACCAAGGCCGACCTTGCCCTTATAATCGAGGAGGTACTGAACCAGCGTATACAGGGTGTCAAGAATGAGAGGGGTGTGTGGATAACCCCCGCCTTCCCCAAGCTTATCTACGTTCTCGAGGATGATAACGTTAATCCCGAGTCGAAATATTATCACCTTACCCGTCTTGCGGCAAAATGCACCGCCAAGCGTATGGTTCCCGACTATATCTCCGAAAAAATAATGCTTCAGAACAAGGTCGATAAGAATGGAGTGGGACATTGCTACACCTGTATGGGCTGTCGCTCCTTCCTTACCCCTTACGTTGACGAAAACGGCGAGCCCAAGTACTACGGCAGATTCAACCAGGGTGTTGTAACCGTAAACCTTGTGGATATCGGACTGTCGGCAAATGGAGATATGGGCAAGTTTAGGCAGATTTTTGACGAGCGAATGGAGCTATGTCACCGTGCGCTGAGAGCAAGGCACGAAAGGCTGGTTGGCACCACCTCGGATGCAGCACCCATACTCTGGCAGTACGGCGCCCTTACAAGACTGAAGCCGGGCGAGAAGATTGATAAATATCTCTACGGCGGATATTCCACCCTTTCTCTCGGCTATGCCGGTCTATGGGAGTGTGTAATGGCTCTTTCGGGCAAAAAGCTTACCGAGCCGGAGGGCGAGGCTCTCGGACTTGAAATAATGCGCATGCTTAACGCATATACTGCAAAGTGGAAGGCAGAGGAAAATATCGACTATTCGCTCTACGGCACTCCGCTTGAGAGCACAACCTATAAGTTTGCAAAATGTCTGCAGTCAAGATTCGGCATAATTAAGGGCATCACCGACAGAAGCTATATCACCAACTCCTATCACGTCCACGTAACCGAGGAAATAGATGCCTTTGAAAAGCTCTCCCTTGAAGCAAAATTCCAGGCACTATCCCCCGGCGGAGCAATCTCCTACGTTGAGGTCCCCGATATGCAGAACAATATTGAGGCTGTGCTTGACATTATGCGATACATATACGATAACATCATGTACGCCGAGCTTAATACCAAAAGCGATTACTGTCAGGAGTGCGGATACGACGGCGAAATTGCAATCGTAGAGGCCGGTGGCAAGCTGATATGGGAATGCCCCAACTGCCATTGCCGTGATCAAAGCAAAATGAACGTTGCAAGACGAACCTGCGGATATATCGGTACACAGTACTGGAACCAGGGCAGAACAAGCGAGATAAAGGACAGAGTTTTGCACGTTTAAATAACATTTTGAAAATATAACTTTACAAAATACGCAAAAAGGGCGAGTTTTTTCGCCCTTTTCACTTAAACAATCTATTATGCGCTGTGATTTGTAATATCACTGTTTTTTCTCAAGGAATGCATCATATTGCCGATGCAGCAGGCCTTGCCCATAACAAAGCTCTTTACCTTATCTCCTATGCTGACAGCACCGACCGCCGCCAGACCTATAAGTGTAAGGGTGGCGTAAGGATGTCGCATTATTCTCCCTTTTTTACCGTTAAACATCATTTTTCTCCTTCTTTTGAGTTAAATATATTTTTACCGCAGGAGAGAAAATTATTTATATTATTGACAAAACTTTAATATTGTTGTAAAATAAGAAACGAAAAAGGCGTTTTTTTTGATCTGTATTGTTGTCAAAAAATACGCAAAGTAAGTTATTTCGAGCCCGAACTGCCTGTCCGGGTACGACCGAAAGGATACAGTAATGATCAAGTGTAAAGGATGCGGAAAAGAAAATCCCCGTTATGCTCTCACCTGCCCTGCCTGCTCTGCACCACCGGAGCTGACAGATGCGGAGTGCCGTGACCTGCTTCGAGAGGCAGAGGAAGCCATGGGCAAAAACGATTTTGTCACAGCGGTTGATATCTATAAATTCCTCGCCGCTGCAGGAAGTGTAGACGGAGAAAGAGAGCTTGGACTTATCTTAGAGAAGGGTCAGCTTGTGCCCCGTGACCTTGATATGGCGGTGCAATATTTCTATTCCGCAGCGCAGAAGGGCGATCCTATTGCGGCGCTGAAATATTCAAGACTTCTGGTAGGTAACGATGCGCTGGCAGACTATTGGCTGGCATTCTCCGCCCTTATGGGCTGCAAGGAGGCATATCCCGATGTCTTTACCCTCTACTCAAGCTATAAGGAGAGAGCAACCGCATCATATTACTGCTGGCTGCTGGCCGATGACGGTGAGGTAGATGCTAAAATTGAAATGGGACGCAGACACCTCTACGGTGACGGCGTTGAGCAGAACGAAAGAATGTCCAAGTGGTATATCGAGCAGATAGACCACGTGCCCCTGCACGCAATCAAGCTTTGCAGAAGAATAGAGGCGGTTGAGGGTAAGTCGGTTCGTCCCGAGCCCCCGAAATTCACCGAGCGAAAGAAGATAACCGAAAAGCTTATTGCGGCATCAAGGAAATTCGGATATTCCAAGGCTATGCTTCTTCTGGCGCAGAATTATTCCGAGAGTGAAAGCAAGGATGCAAACGTATTCCTTGCGCTGTTACATATCGAGGGCATTGAGTATCCTCAAAACGTAGACGAGGGTATAGCTATACTTGAGGAGGCTATGGCAGGCGGATCTGTTATGGCGGCGAAGTGCCTCGGCGACCTTTACGCAAAAGGTGAGCATATAGAGCAAAACCCGAGAATTGCTACCAAATATTACAGACGCGCGGCAGAGCTTGGCGCACAGGAGGAGTGCGAGAGCCTGGGCGATATATTCCACAGCGGACTTCTTACCGAACCGGACTATGCCCTGGCAATAAAGCTCTATGCAAGAGGCGCAGCAGCAGGCGACTTTGCCTGTCAGAGAAAGCTCCGTGCAATGGAAGAGGAGCGAGAGATCAACTATGTGGAGGCATCCAAGCTGGAAAGATCCTCGCCCGAGAGTGCCTTCCCTCTCTTCAAAAAGTCGGTTGACGCAGGATATATTCCTGCCCATGCAAGAATAGGATGGTACTATGAGAGAGGCATCGGCACCAAGGTCAACGGCAAGGCGGCTTACCTCCATTACAAGGCTGCATACGAGGCAGGTGATAAGAGAGCGATTGAGAGCCTGGGCAGATGCTATGCAAGAGGAATCGGCGTAGCCTTTGATTTCAAGCGTGCATCCGAGCTACTTTCCATCGCCCGTGAGATGGGTTCTCACAGTGCAGACAGAGAGCTGTACAGAATTTACGAAAACAAAAAAAGACATATGGTGCGCTCGCTCTATTCTACCGCCACACGTCTTTATTACAACAGAAAATACGATACTGCCCGCAGTATGTTTGAGGTATGTATGGAGATTGGACTTGGCGAGGCAACCTATTCCATAGGATGTCTGTATGAGTTTGGTATCACCACCGAGCCAGACAGAAAGACTGCGCTTCGCTACTACAAGAAGGCCTACGATCAGGGCTATAGTGATCCCAGACAGTATCACAAGCAGTGTATGCTTCGTATCTGGAAGCAGAGCTAAAAAAAGACGGATGGAATTTCCATCCGTCTTTTTCAATTATTTGTCGAGGGGATATGCTCTGCGATTATCGAGAGTGCTTACCTCAGGCCAGGTAACGATGGTCTTGCAAAGAACCTCGTAATTAGCTCTGATGTTAAAGTAATCCTCATCGAAGTTAGAGGAAACTATATTCTGACACTCCTTAAGAAGCTCTGCGTACTCCTCATCGTTATAGTCATCTCTTGTCTTATTGCCGTCGTAGTACATATATTGCGCAATAGCCTCGTCAAGATACTCCTTCTTCACCTTTTCAAGCTCGGTTTCATAAACCTCACCTGTGGGAAGAAGATTTTCGGTACGGAGAATATAGAACATTACAAGTCTTTCCTTAATAAAGTTCTCGGCCTCCTTATAAACCTGATCCTGCCATTTTACAGAACCGGTAACACCTACATACGCCCTTGCAAAATCATCAAGGGTTTGGTAGGTAGTGTACTGACCTGTATAGTTGTTGGGAAGCTGACCGCCGGTTCTCTTGAACTCGTACTTAATCTCGTCAATATAATCCTCGTAAACCTCTTCAACCATTTCGGTGGGATACTTCTTGATCTTCGCAAGGCTAATGATCTGGTTCCAGGTCTCTTCCTCTACCATCTCGGTATAGGTCTCTTCATAAAGATCCATCATTTTCTTCTCAGCAAAGGCACGGTACTTATCAACAAGGGTAGCTCCCTCGTACTTATTAAGCTCGTCGAGAGTGACGTTGATCTTCTTTTCATTGATCTTGTTGGTAAGATAGGCGTCGTCAAACACAGGGCAGTTGTACTCCAGTGCACCAACAACGTATACCTCAAAGTATGCGGTCTCGTTACGAAGATCGGTCTGCTGATAATCATAAGGGAAGTAGCATTCTACAACAATGGGATTCTTCTCACACTCGGTAACGAAATTAACGGTGAAATCACGGTAGCTGTAGCTTGTACCGTTAAGATCAGCATTGATATCAACCTTGTCGCCAATCTTAAGAGCAAGCATTGTCTCCTTAACTCCGCTACCAAATTTAGCGTCAACGTCGCCCGAAAGATCGATTCTAACATTGCTCTCGGTAATCTTGCTGCTCTCGTCGCCCCCCTTTACCTTAGTATAGGTAACGTATGCAATCTGGCTCTCGGTAACCTTGCCCTCGGTAATCTTACTAAACTTAGGAGCATTCTTGGTATCCTTACCAATCAGATTAAGCTCAAAGCCAGGGATAAATCCGTTTGAGCCGATCGCAAGCGAATGAGGCTTATCACTACCAAAGTTGCTCATGCCGGCAACAACAATCTCCTTACCCTCGTCATCAAGAAGATAGCCGCGGTACCAGATATCTACAACGTCGCCCACGCTTATATTAGGATAGCTAACGTATCCGCCGCCATAAAGCGCCTCATCCTCTTTATCAGCATAAAGCATGTTGATAATAGCAACCTCAACGTCAATATCATGGGGCTTTGCAATATCAATTTCAATCTTTAAATTTTTGTAATTCTCGGCAAGCTCAACGTACTCGGAAAGATCGTTTTTGAGATAGTCAAAGTTTTCCTTCTTCTGGCAGGAGGCGCCGAGAAGAGTCATGGCGAGAATAATAATTGCAAGAAGCGCAGAGGTAAATGCAAGATGCGCTCTTCTTGTTGAATTTACTGTGCTGTTTTTACTCATTTTAGCAAAAACCTTTCATTAGAATAATATTTATATAAGCGAATCGGCGTATGCGGTAGCAAGCCTGTCGCATCTCTCATTGTAATCATGGCCGTTGTGCCCCTTTACCCACACAAAGCTGACCTTGTGTATCTCTGTGAGAGCATAAAGTCTTTCCCACAGATCGGGGTTTTTAAGTGCCTCTCTGCCACGTCGCCAGCCTGCAGCACGCCAGGAATTAACCCAGCCCTGCAGATAGGCGTCAACAAGATATTTGGAATCCGAATAAAGAGTTACCTCGCAGGGCTCCTTCAATGCCGAAAGCCCTTCAATAGCGGCGGTAAGCTCCATACGGTTGTTGGTGGTCTCACTATCTCCGCCGGACAGCTCCTTTTCATAAGCTCCCCAGACGAGAATTGCCCCCCAACCGCCCCTGCCGGGATTGCCCCTGCAAGCGCCATCGGTATAAAGTTCAACCTTTTTCATATTACGGTGTAACCTATCTATCGTTATAAGAAAACGGACGAAGAATCTTCGTCCGTTTCCATTTAGTCATATTCTGATGGACGTCAGAATTTAAACGTCTAATTACTTGCTAGCCTCGAGAGAATACTCGATGGTTCTGAAGTCAACCTTGCCGTTTGCATCATAAACCTTTTCAAGGTGACCCTCTTCCTCATCGAATTCAACCTCGAAACAGGTGAGGTAGTAGAGAAGGTTGTTGGTCTGAAGAGCAACACGAAGGTTGGTCTCGCCATAAGTCTGGATCTGCTGTCTGTAAACTGCGAAGCCAACGTTGAACTTGTAGAAGGTCATGTAGGAATCGTCAACAACGAATCTCTGTGCGCCCTTAAGGTCGGTCTTGTATGCCTTCTCCTGGCTCTTCTTAGCAAGCTTGATCTGCTTATCAGCATTCTTGCCATAGTACTCTCTGAAGAGCTCCTCATCGAACTTGTACATACCGCCGTCATGGTCAGCCTGAACATAGCCCTCAAGCTTTGCAAGTGCATCGCTCTCAAGTGCCTTAGCTGCTGCGAAGATCTTAACGATGGGCTCGATCTCAGCGTGAGCCTTCTTAAGGATCTCGTCATAAACCTTGTCAGCGCCCTCTACCTTAAGAGTTGCCTCAAGGAACTTATCAAATGTATCATAAGCCTCAAGGTTAGAGGTCTTGGAATCGAAGCTGTCGGTGTAGTAGGTGTACTCATAGGACTCGTAAAGATTGTTAACGAACTCGTCAACAAGCTTTTCGGGATACTTTTCGGGGTTAACAGTTACGCAAGCGTAAATAAGCTCAAGAACCTTCTCCTGTACCTTCTTTACGATCTCGGTGTCATAGCTTTCCTTAAGGCTGTGCTCGGTGGTCTCCTTGTACTCAGCAAGAAGCTCGGTACCAAGTACCTTGCCCTCAGAGTTCTTAGCAGCAACGATCTTGTCAACAACCTTCTTAAGCTCAGCATTCTTAGCATCATCAAGAGCTGTCTTAGCCTCGGTGTTAGCAGCCTTCTGCTCGGTGCTGGGCTTTTCGCCGCCAAGCTCGTTGTACTTATCAAGAAGCTGCTTAAGAGTGCCTTCCTTATAGAACTTGTTCTCAGCGTCTACGGTAAGCTTGTTGGTAGTGCTATCCTTTGTAGTACCGAAGATGAGAGCAACGTCTGCGATAAGGCTCTTAAGAGTCTCCTCGCCGTTCTTGTAATCCTCGCTCTTGAAGATATCGTAGCTAGCGCTGGGAATAGAGCTGCCGTTTACGTAGTAAAGAATGTCAGCAGCGGTAATCTCCTCGTAAGAGGGAGCGTCAATAGCATATACAGGGAATATGTGATAGGTAAGAGCCTTGTTGTTAAGGTCTACGGTGTTAGTGGTAGTTCCGGTTACGGAATATACGCTGTCGGGAGCAACCTTGGTTTCCTTGGTGTAGGGGGTGTACTGGAAGCTAACTAAGGGCTTAACGTCCTTTTCAACCTTCCAAAGGATCTCAAGATCGGTGTAGGTGTATACCTTTTCATTAATAGTAACGGTAGTGTCAGCGGGAATAACAACCTTATCGCCAACCTTTGCATTACCCTTATCGTTGATGAAGAGGCTGTAAATAGGATCGCTCTCGTTAAGAGTGATCTTGTCGAAGTTTGCCTTCTCGGTATAGGTGGTTTCTACACCGTCAACAGTTGCCTTGTAGGTACGGGTGTACTTAATAACGATAGTATCGCCATTAGCAACCTTAACTGCAGCTTCCTTAGCAGCAGTGATATCAGCTTCATCGGTAAGACCCTCTATAGCCTTGTTCTCAAGGTCGGTCTTATTAAGCTTGGTGTAAACGTAATCCTCAAGGTTTATGCCCTCAAGGTTCTTACGAACGTTCTCAGCAACGAGAGAAATGAACGCCTCATTGATCTTGTTTGCGTTGTCCTCATCCTCGTAGCCGTAGTAGCCGTCAAGCTTTACGAAGTGATTATTCTTGGTTGCTACATCGGTGCTGCTAACAGTATCCTTGTTGATATTAGAGCCGAAGAACATATTGCCGTTCTCGTCTACTGCATAATAAACGAAGTAAAGCACGTCACCCTCGGTAAGTGTACCGGTGGTAAGCTTATCCTCATCCTTATTAGCCTGCAAGATGATCTTATCAGCAACTGCGCTGTAGATAGCATCCTCAAGAACAAGCTTTTGGGTTTCGGAGTTGGTAGTAAATTTGCCATCCTTGATAACGATGCTGTTAAGTCCTGCATTGAACTTCTCGCTATCAAATGTAGCATAATCGCTGATAGTCTCTTTTGCAAAGTCATAGCTTCCGCAGCCGGTAAGCGCGAGAAGAGACATCACAACGGTAAGAATTAATGCAACAATTCTCTTTTTCATGTCTTTCATCCTTATAAAAAATATTTCAAATTCCGCGCCTCGGGGACGCGATTAAATTGATCAAAAATCAAGAATATACGGTGTTCGAAACAGGGCAAATCCACCCGACTTCTCTCCCATCGTACAATCTGCTGAACTATTATATCATACTAAAATAAAAAATGCAATCTTTTTTTCGATTTTTTTATATTTTTTTATTTTATTAACAATTATTCATTATTTCTCATAAAA
The DNA here is from genome assembly GCA_017646745.1 of Clostridia bacterium. Classification (GTDB taxonomy): domain Bacteria; phylum Bacillota; class Clostridia; order Oscillospirales; family CAG-272; genus UBA1740. Next base: position 47,445 of record JAGCLY010000033.1, on the reverse strand, counting down.
AAACGAAGAATTTAAACCTAAATACTTTATACTTTAACCAAAAAACATTTTAGACTTGACAAAATCTGCTTTACATTGTATAATTTTTTAGTAAGAAACTTGATTTTCCCTAATATCGAAAGGAAGAATATATAATGATCGGCGATAAGAAAATAGTTTTCTCGGGAGTACAGCCCTCGGGAAACCTTACAATAGGAAATTATCTCGGCGCAATAAAGAATTTCTCCCGCTTCAGCGAGGATTATAAGACTTTTTATTGCGTAGTTGACCTTCACGCTATTACAGTAAGACAGGTTCCCGCAGAGCTGCGCAGAAGAACCTATGAAACGCTTGCCCTTTACATGGCGTGCGGTCTTGATGAAAAGAAGAATACACTCTTCGTGCAGTCCCACGTTCCCGCACACGCAGAGCTGGGCTGGATGCTGGATTGCTATACCATGTTCGGCGAGCTTTCCAGAATGACACAGTTCAAGGATAAGAGTCAAAAGCACTCTCAGAACATAAACGCAGGTCTGTTCACCTACCCCACCCTTATGGCAGCGGATATTCTGCTCTATCAGACCGATATCGTGCCCGTGGGAGTTGACCAGAGACAGCATCTTGAGCTGGCGAGAGATATCGGCATGCGCTTCAACCAGATCTACGGCGACACCTTCACCATCCCTGAGGGATATATGTCCACCGATACTATGAAGATTATGTCGTTGGCAGAGCCCACCTCGAAGATGTCTAAATCTGACACCAACCAGAATGCGGTTGTATATATCCTGGACTCCAAGGACGACGTTATGCGTAAATTCAAGAAGGCGGTTACCGACTCTGAGGCATGCGTAAGATATTCCGAGGATAAGCCCGGCGTATCTAACCTTATGAGCATCTACCGTGCATTCACCGGCAAGAGCTTTGAGGAGATCGAGCGCGAGTTTGACGGCAAGGGCTACGGTGATTTTAAGATGGCTGTGGGCGAGGCATGTGCAGACGGTCTTGCACCCGTAAGAGATGAATTTGCTCGCCTTATGGCGGACAAGGCACACCTCGAGGCTGTTATGAAGGCCGGCGCTGACGAAGCGGCATACTTTGCACGCAAAACCATGTCCAAGGTTAGAAGAAAAATAGGTTTTGTAAACTAAACATCACAAAATAAGCGATTGTTTATCTCCGATCAGGTAATAGACAGTCGCTTTTATAAAAGGATTTTTTTATGAAATACATTCTTGCATCAAAGTCGCCGAGGAGAAAAGAGCTGCTCGGTGAGCTGATAGACAATTTTGAAATAATTACAAAAGAGGTAGACGAGAGTCTGCCCGGTAACATTCACCCCCGTGAGGGTGTGGAGATTCTCGCCGTAAGAAAGGGCGAGGCTGTGGCGAGTGAGCTCGAAAATAACTGTATGGTTATTTCCTCGGACACGCTGGTTGAGCTGGGCGGTGTTCCTCTCGGCAAGCCTGCAGACAGGGCTGATGCTATTTCCATGCTCAGAATGCTGTCGGGCAAGGCGCACAACGTACATACCGGTGTGGCGGTTCATTTCGGCGGCAAATGCTATAGCGGTGTTGCTACTACAGCAGTATATTTCCGTGATATGACCGATGCCGAGATAGAGGAATACGTGGACAGCGGTGATCCTATGGACAAGGCAGGAAGCTACGGAATTCAAAGCGGCGGCGGAAAATTTGTCGAGAAAATAGAGGGCGATTACGACACCGTTGTAGGACTTTCAGTTGCGCTGACCAAGCGGCTGATTAACGAGGCGATCAATGACTAAGACAGAGAAGAAAAAACGGCTCACACTTATAATCGAGCGTCTTAAGGAAATATATCCGACAGCAGAATGTGCGCTTCATTACGGAGGTGACCCCTGGAAGCTGCTGGTAATGGGAAGACTCTCGGCACAGTGCACCGACGCAAGGGTCAATATCGTGTGCGAGGAGCTGTTTAAGAGATTTCCCGATGCGATGTCTATGGCAGAGGGCGATATAACAGAGATCGAGGAGATAGTAAAGCCCTGCGGACTGTACAGAATGAAGGCGGACAGTATTCGAGAGGCAAGCCGCATGCTGATCACCGACTTTGGCGGTCAGCTCCCGGATACAATGGAAGAGCTGCTGAAATTTCCCGGCGTGGGCAGAAAAATTGCCAACCTGCTTCTGGGCGACATATTCGGCAAGGAAGCCATCGTCTGCGACACCCATTGCATACGAATCTGCGGACGGCTTGGCATGTATCCCGAAAAGGAAAAGGACCCTGCAAAAATCGAAAAAATACTACGCGAGCTTATGGATCTTAAGGAAGGCAGCGACTTCTGTCACAGAATAGTTTTCTTTGGCAGAGAGGTTTGCGAGGCGAGAAATCCCAAATGCGACGGCTGTCCCCTGTCGGATCTGTGCTTAAAATACGAGAGAGAACATGGAAAAAATTAAAATTTCCCTGCCCATAATCGTAGAGGGCAGGTATGATAAAAGCGCCCTCGCAGGATTTGTTGATGCCAACATAATTACCACCGGCGGTTTTTCTATTTTTAACGATAAAGAAAAACAGGCTTTGATACGCAGAATTGCTAAGGACGGTATTATCCTGTTGACCGATTCCGACGGCGGAGGTAAGCAGATACGCAAATTCCTGTGCGGTATACTCCCACCCGACAGGATACACAACCTGTATATCCCTCAGATTACAGGCAAGGAGAGCCGCAAAAGAAAGGCATCAAAAAGCGGCACTCTAGGTGTAGAGGGAATGGAGAAGGATGTCATTCTCAGACTACTTGAGCCCTTTACAGACGGTACAAATCAGCAAAAATCGAGCAAAATGATAACTAAAGTTGACTTTTTCACCGATAAGCTGACCGGTTGGGATAATTCCTCAGAGAACAGGCGGATTTTGTGCCATAAATGTGATCTACCTGAGGACATGACACCAAACGCGCTTCTTGAGGCTATGAATCTGCTCTACGGATATGATGAATATAAAAATCTGATTAACGAGATTTTTAAATAAAAAAAGAGCCCATTAGGGCTCTTTTTTTATAGCTTAGTTTCCACAAAAGGCTCGAGAATAATTCTATCCTCAAAGTCAAACTCGTCGGGAGTTGTATCGTCGGTTGTACCGTAATGAACGGGAATTGCGCACTTTGCGCCAATCTCATAGGCAAAGTCGGCGGCATCACGGGAGTTCATATTATTGCCCTTGCCGTTAATGGGAAGGAATGCAAAATCAACCCCGTCGGGAGCGAGATCCAGAACATCGTCCATAACATCATAATTGTAAACGGTATCGCCGCTGATATAGTAGGTCTGCTTACCGTCATCAATAATAAATCCGACAGCGCTTCTGTCGCTGTGCTCAGCATGTACAGAGTAGAATGTAACACCCTTTTCACTCCATACCGAGTGGGGCGCAAGGAGAACGTAGTTGTGATCACCGCCCAGCGCACAGAGCTTCTCGTATGCAGACTCTGCGCAAAGCACGAGGGCAGGAGCCTTACAGCCCGCCAGCACACGCTCAAGAGTAGCGATATCAAGGTGATCTATATGCGAGTGAGTAATAAGTATCACGTCGGGTGATGCGCTAAAATAATTCTCATCAGAGGGAATTCTTCTTTTTTTATCAGGCTTGATCTCGCCAAGCGAGTCGGTCAGATATGGATCAACCATTATTTTCATTTTACTGTTTTCAAACAGCAGCCCTGCCTGGGTAAGCCAAGTAACCTTCATATAAAAAGCCTTCCTTTTATATTTATTATAGCATCATTATAACCGTATTTTCTCACAATGTCAAGTTTTATTGTTAACTTTTCGTGTATAAGGGGTAATGAAAGGGCAAATTAGTTGACTTTTATGCAAAAATATGTTACAATGCTATAGTAAGCTAATAGTAAAATTTCTTTAAAGGATTAAGAAAATGTGGTCAAAAATAAAATCATTAGCTAAAAAATACGAAAAAATAACAAAGGTTTTGCTAACCCTGTTAATATTTGTTTCAATTTCCTTAGTTTCAACTCTTTTGCTCTACGCATTTGGGATAATCTACTTTGAGGATGGAATTCAGATCAACATAGAGCTGTTTGATTCCTTTAAAACCACCTGGTACGGAGTTATTTTTATCATACTGTTCCAGATAGTAATAACCTCACTTCTATCCTTTGTGCCCGGCGCATCCATGGCGTTTATCCTACTGCTTCAGGCATTATACGCCAATCCCCCCGTTGCATTTGCAGTGGCATTCTCGGGCGTAATGCTCTCCAGCTTTATGCTCTACATACTGGGTAGATTCGGCGGATATACTCTTTGTAAAAAAATAATAGGCGAGGAGGATACCGCAAAGGCCTCCGAGCTGTTAAACAACAAGGGTACGATCTATTTCCCCATAATGATGATGTTCCCCATCTTCCCCGACGATGCACTTACTATGGTGGCAGGAACTCTTAAGATGTCGCTTAAGTGGTTCATCCCCTCTATTGTTATCGGCCGCGGAATCGGTGTTGCGACCATTGTCTTTGGCGTATCAATCGTTCCCTTCGACAAATTCACCACCCCCTGGCACTGGATTATCTTTATTCTCCTCTGCGCACTCGGAATTGCGCTTGTCTTCTTTGCAGCCTCGAGATTCAATAAGTTTATGGAAAAGAAGAGAAATCAGAGTGACGCCACAGACGACGATGAAGAGGATGAAGAAATAAACGACGAGACCGCAAGGGTTATTGTTAACAAAGATATTTATCCCGACGGCGCAAACTCTCCCACAATACACATTGAATACTATTGCCCCTGCGGTAAGGGTAAGATTATTTACGAAAGAGTCGTTGGATTTGACGATTATTACGCAATCATCAAATGTAAAAGATGTAGCAAAAAATACGAAACAAGAACCGCATGCGGACACTATTGGGAGCTTATTAAAAAATAAAAAAAGCCTCTTACAGACCTTGATCTGTGAGAGGCTTTTTTTATAAAAACTATTTTAAAGCAACATCCTTTATTACCTCGCCGGCGAGGATAAGCCCCATTACCGAGGGAACAAAGGACACACTGCCGGGAACACGGCGCTTGTTTTCGTCGCCCACCTCCGGAGTCACGGCAGGAAGCTCGGTAGAATAAACCACCTTAAGATGGTTGATTCCTCTCTTGCGAAGAGCAATTCTCACCGCACGAGCAAGGGGACAAACGGTAGTTTTGGATATATCGGCTACCTGAAAACGAGTGGGATCAAGCTTATTTCCCGCACCCATAGCTGAGATGATCTGCGCCGTGGATTCGTGAGCCGATGCAATAAGCTCAATCTTAGCCGAAAGTGAATCTATAGCATCAATAACGTAGTCATAAGAATTAAAATCAAAGATATCCTTATTATCCTTATCAAAAAACACGCTATGGCACACCACCTGTGCATCGGGATTAATGGACAGAATACGTTCCCGCATAGCCTCGGTCTTATACATACCGACTGTATCGTGAGTAGCAATAATCTGTCTGTTTATGTTGGAGACCGAAACACGGTCGGAGTCTACCAGGGTAATATGTCCCACACCTGCTCTCGCAAGGGCCTCGGCCGCATAGCCGCCAACACCTCCAACGCCAAATACAGCCACTCTCGCAGCCGCAAGGCGGTTTACACCGTCGGTGCCGAGCATCATTTCGGTTCTGATATGCTGTTCCTTCATTTTTACTCCTTTACTTGCCGAGATAGATAAGCAACACGCTTATATCCGCAGGATTAACTCCGCTGATGCGGGATGCCTGACCGATGTTCATAGGGCGGATCTTATCAAGCTTTTCTGCCGACTCAAGACGAAGGCCGACTATTTTCTTATAGTCTATGTCGGCGGGCAACCTTTTATCCTCAAGCTTCTTTTGTCTTTCGACCTCAGCGAGCTCACGCTTGATATATCCCTGATACTTCACCTTAATTTCGGCAGTTCTTACAACCGCAGAGGGAAGGCATGGTCTATCGGGATCAAGACCGAAGATTGCAGAATAAGAGAGCTCGGGACGGCGAAGCAGCTCGGCAAGCTTTGCGCCGGTGGTAATTTCCGCTGAACCGAGAGAACGGAGAAGCACATTATTTGCCTCAGAGGGCGGAACTACGGTCTTCTCAAGTCTTTTTATCTCATCGGCGATCATCGCCTGCTTTTCAAGGAAGCGATCATATCTATCATCACCGATAAGACCGACTCTGTGGCCGATTTCGGTAAGTCGCTCATCAGCGTTATCCTGGCGGAGAAGTAATCTGTACTCGCTTCTTGATGTCATCATACGGTAAGGCTCGGCAGCGCCCTTGGTAACAAGATCATCTACAAGTGTACCAATATAAGAAGACGATCGTGATAGAATCATAGGCTCGTCACCTCGCTCTGCAAGAGCCGCATTAATACCTGCCACAAGTCCCTGGGCGGCCGCCTCCTCATAACCCGAGGTGCCGTTAAACTGACCTGCACCGTAAAGACCGCCAACCGCCTTAAACTCAAGGGTAGGATACATCTCGGTGGGATCTGCGCAATCATACTCGATAGCGTAGGCATAGCGCATAATTTCAGCCTTATCAAAGCCCTGAAGGCTGTGAAGCATCTCATACTGCACGTCGGTGGGCATAGAGGTGGAGAAGCCCTGAATATAAAGCTCATCGGTATCAAGACCGCAGGGCTCGACAAAGAGCTGATGCCTTTCCTTATCGGCAAAGCGAACCAGCTTGGTTTCAATAGAGGGACAGTATCTCGGTCCCTCACCTGTTATATTTCCCGAATACATAGCGCTTCTCTCAAGATTGGAGAGAATAATGCTATGGGTATCCTTGTTGGTATAAACTATATGACAAGGGCGGAGATTAACCTCATTTACAGGGCGTTTCTCTGTCCTTACGGAATAAGGAACAGGCTCGTCCTCGCCCTCCTGAACCTCAAGAGAGGAAATGTCAACCGAGCGCAGATGTACTCTGGCAGGTGTACCCGTCTTAAAGCGCTGAAGCGTAAGACCGAGTCTGCGAAGAGAATCCGAAAGTCCAACCGCAGGCATAAGTCCGTCGGGTCCCGAGGAAAACACCTTGTCACCGACAAAAATCTTGCTGTCAAGGAATGTACCGGTAGCGATAACCACACGGCTTGCGCTCCAGATCTCGCCAAGTGCGGTTACAACACCCGAGACCTGAGGCCTGCCGTCTACATCCTCGGTAAGAATATCGACAATTTCAGCCTGAATAAGGCGGAGATTTTTCTCGCCCTCAAGTGTACGCTTCATCTGTCTTTTATACTCAGCTCTATCCGCCTGGACACGCTTTGAATGAACAGCGGCACCCTTACCAAGATTAAGCGTACGTGACTGTATGGTAGCAAGGTCGGCCGCATAGCCCATCTCGCCACCGAGGGCATCAATTTCAAAAACAAGATGTCCCTTTGCACTGCCACCGATAGAAGGGTTGCAGGGCATATTTCCAACCGCATCAAGGTTGGTGGTAAAAAGTATTGTATCGATTCCCATTCTTGCAGATGCAAGCGCAGCTTCTATTCCCGCATGACCTGCGCCGATAACGGCAACTCTGGTTTTAAGCTCCATTTTCTCCAACCTTTCTACAGTTTTTTGTCAAAATTAAAATCCGATAGGTTCTACCTCAGTAACTCTGCCGGTAGAATTATCAAGCGTAAAGATTACTCCGTCAGCGTGGCACTTACCTGCCGCCGCCTTAAAGCTGTGGGGCAGATTGGAGCGCATACGAAGTACAACAATCTCAGGATCCATACCGAGAATGCCCTCGCTCTCACCGCACATTCCAACGTCGCTGATATATCCGGTTCCACAAGGCAAAATCTTGCCGTCAGCCGTCTGAACGTGAGTATGAGTACCGAAAACGATATTAATTTTGCCGTCATAGGCGTAGCCTACGGCAAGCTTCTCGCCCGTAGCCTCGGCATGAATGTCGAGGATCGCAAAGTCATAGTTCCCCGCCTCGTCACGAAGCAGCCTGTCAATATGCGTAAAGGGTGAATCAAGGGTGGGATTCATATTGACCCTGCCCAACGCATTGATAACAAGCATACGGTAGCCACAGCAATCGAGTATGGTATAGCCCCTGCCCGGAGCATCCTCACCGAAATTAATTGGACGAAGTATCTCGGCGGTATCGTCAAGATAGGTATAGGCACGTCTGTTGCGGAGGGTATGATTTCCGCCCGTAATGCAATCTGCACCTGCACGGAGCAAAACCTCGGCAAGCTCTGCCGAAATACCGGTGACAAAGGATGCGTTTTCTCCATTCACCACGCAGAAATCAATTTTGTTTGCCTCTCTGAATTTCCAGAGATTTCTTTTAAGATGCTCAATTCCGGACGGACTTGTAACATCTCCGATAACGAGTATTTTCAAGTTTTTTCTCTTTTCTATCCCGCATCGGCGGGTATAATATTTAATTGGACTGTCACGCTTCCGCAACAGTCCAATTTTTACGCATAAGCGTTATAAAATATTGTTTTATTAAGCGATATTATTTTGCGTAGTCCACGTGGCGGGATTCACGGATAACAGATACCTTAATCTGACCGGGATAGTCAAGCGAATCCTCGATCTTCTTAGCAATATCTCTTGCAAGGATCTTCATCTTGTCGTCGGAGATAACCTCGGGCTTAACCATGATTCTAACCTCACGGCCGGCCTGGATTGCGAAGGTCTTTTCTACACCCTCGAAATCACCTGCAACCTCCTCAAGCTTCTGAAGACGCTTAATGTAGTTCTCCACATCCTCACGACGTGCGCCGGGTCTTGCAGCGCTGATAGCGTCTGCAGCCTGGATAATGAAATCAAGAGCAGTCTTGGGCTCGATATCATTATGATGCGCCTGAATAGCGTGGATAATATCCTTGTTCTCACGGTACTTAGTAGCGATATCAACACCGAGCTGAACGTGAGATCCGTCAACCTCAGCGGTAACAGCCTTACCGATATCGTGGAGAAGACCAGCTCTGCGAGCCTGGGTAGAGTCAACACCCATCTCCTCGGCAATAACACCTGCCAGCATAGAAACCTCTATGGAATGGCGAAGTGCGTTCTGACCGTAAGAGGTACGGTACTTCATACGGCCAAGGAGCTTAATAAGCTCGGGGTGAAGTCCGTGAACACCGGTTTCGAAGATAGCCTTCTCGCCGGCCTTCTTAATTTCAAGATCAACGTCACGGCGAGCCTTCTCAACCATCTCCTCAATTCTTGCGGGATGGATACGGCCGTCGCTGATAAGCTTTTCAAGAGCGATTCTCGCAACCTCACGTCTAACCGGATCAAAGCCGGAAACGGTGATAACGTCGGGAGTATCGTCAATAATAAGCTCAACACCGGTAAGATTTTCGATAGTACGGATATTTCTACCCTCACGACCGATAATTCTACCCTTCATTTCATCACCGGGAATCTCTACAACAGAGATGGCGATCTCGCTTACGTGGTCAGCGGCGAAGCGCTGAATTGCGAGAGAAAGAATGTCACGAGCCTTGTTATCGGCCTCGTCCTTAAATCTCTCCTCATACTCTGCGATCTTAAGCGCAGTTTCGTGCTGCATCTCAGAGTCAAGGCGGGCAACAAGCTCTGCCTTAGCCTCCTCGCTGGTAAGACCTGCAATCTTTTCAAGCATTGCAAGCTGTCCCTGCAGGGTTTTACTTACTTCCTCACGGGTCTTGTCGGCGTCAGCAAGCTTTTCAGCAAGCAGAGCCTCTTTCTTTTCGATCTTCTCAAGCTTTGCGTCAAGGGCTTCTTCCTTCTGGGTGTTTCTACGCTCCTGTCTGGAAACCTCCTTACGACGCTCATTGATATCGCGATCAGCCTCTTTTTTGAGCTGGAAGATTTCTTCCTTCGCGGAAATTATAGATTCTTTCTTTGCGTTTTCCGCATTTTTGATAGCATCCTCAAGAATTTTCTTTGCCTGCTCTTCAGCAGAACCGATCTTCTTTTCGGCGCCCATCTTGCGAATTATAAATCCAATTACCAAGCCGACAACGAGTGCGGCTGCAATCAAAGCTATAAATACAACAATGTTAAGCTCTATCAATTTGCACCTCCTTCTGATTACTTTTTCGTAATCTATATACACTAAGTTATTCTTTTTAATATGGCACGCGGTCGTCATCGCACACTCATACGTATATAATTATATAATACATTTGTTACAAAGTCAAGATAAAAATTAATAAAAGAAATTAACTAAAGGTAAATTTACCCATTATTTGCTTTATTTATCATTCACTATACAGCTTTTGATTTTTTTACAGGCTGATTTTTTAGCACTTGTTGACGGTTTTTGCTCAATGTTAACAAAAAATTCATAAAATAATCAATAAAAGTTCTTGACTTAACCAGGTAAATCGGGTATATTATATACGTAAGATTTAGCACTCTAACCTATCAAGTGCTAAAATTCAAGAAGAAAGGGTATTAAAATGAATGATTCACGACTTACGCCGAGAAAAATGCAAATACTTAAAGCAATAGTCGACGCTCATATCGCAGGCGGCGAGCCCGTCGGCTCTAAATACCTTTCACAGGACGACAATATTTCCTGTTCCCCCGCTACTATTCGTAACGAGATGGCGGAGCTGGAGGAGATGGGATATCTTTTACAGCCCCACACGTCGGCCGGCCGAGTTCCATCAGAGCTGGCATACCGATATTACGTTGACGCTCTTGTACGTCAATACTCCGACACCCGTGCCGAGATAGACGAGATAAACGAAACCTTAAGGTATAAGCTTACCGAGATGGATGAGATTCTCGCCGAGGTATCAAGACTTGCATCCTCATTTACCGATTACACCGGCATCGCATTCAAGCCCGGCATCGGCAAGGTAAGGATCGTTCAGTTTAAGAGCGTTCTGCTCTCGGGCAGAGATTTTATTCTCGTTATGACCTTTGAGGGTGATATTGTGAAAACCAAGACGGTGCATCTCCCCTTCACTCTCAGCGAGGATACACTGCGCAGATTTACCGAGGCGCTTAACATTTACCTTGTAAATCTCCCCAGCGACAGCATAACAATGCCAACCATTATGAAGCTTGAGGCTATCATGGGCTCGGCGGGCGCCATTGTTCACCCTACGGTGAAGGCAATATACGAAACCATGAACGAGCTTGACACCGCAGACGTAAAGCTGGAGGGAATAACAAAGCTTCTGCAATATCCTGAATATTCGGATATATCCGACTTCAGAAACCTGCTCGGAATGCTAGAGGAAAAGGAAAAATTCCTCGACGTTATTTCACGAGAAACCTCTGAGGATAACGATATTCACGTATACATTGGAACAGAGGATCAGTCGGACGCCATGAGAAATACAGCACTTATCTTCAAGAAGGTAAATATCGGTGGCAAGCAGCTGGCGGTCGGTGTTATCGGACCTAAGCGTATGAATTACTCTAAGGTTATCGAAATGCTCAACGGTCTGGCAACCGGAATAGACAAAATGTTCAGCGAATCCCTGCTCCCGCCGGGACACGACGAATATTAATTCATAAAATAAGACTTAACCGAAAGGATTTTTGACGTGGAAGAAAGCATCAAGATTCCCGAAACCGCAGAGGAAGCGGTAAATCAGGAAAAAAAGGATAAAAAAGCGAGTAAAAATGACAAAAAACTGCTCGCTGAAATAGAGGAGCTTAAGGCTAAGGTTGCAGAAACCGAGGACAAATATCTTCGAATGGCAGCCGAGTACGACAACTTCAGACGTCGCTCCAGAGAGGAAAAGGACGCAATATACGAGACAGCGCTTGCGGATACCGTAAAGGAGTTGCTTCCTATCATTGATAACCTGGACAGGGCGGCAGGCTTTACCGAGGGCGATAAGATCCTCGAGGGGCTTGTTCTCATTGCAAAAACAGCTTCGTCTATATTTGAAAAGCTTGGTGTAGAGGAATACGGCAAGGTTGGCGAAACCTTCGACCCCAATATTCACAACGCTGTTTTTCACATTGACGACGATGCATACGGCGAGGGTGAGATCGTTGAGGTATTCCAGAAGGGATACAAAAAAGGAAAACACATAGTCAGATTTGCAATGGTAAAAACCGCAAATTAATGCATTATTGACAACTTAACTTTACAAATAACAATAAAAACACATCTATATATAAATTGGAGGAAAAATAATATGGGAAAGATCATAGGCATTGACCTTGGTACAACTAATTCCTGCGTAGCAGTATATGAGGGCGGCGAGCCCATCGTTATCACCAACCCCGAGGGTGCGAGAACAACCCCTTCGGTAGTTGCATTCACTAAGACCGGCGAAAGACTTGTAGGTCAGGTAGCAAAGCGTCAGGCGGTTACCAACCCCGATAAGACCATCAGCTCTATCAAGAGAGATATGGGATCGGACGTTAAGGTTTCTATCGACGGCAAGAACTACACTCCCCAGGAAATTTCTGCAATGATTCTTCAGAAGCTGAAGGCAGACGCAGAGGCATATCTCGGCACAAGGGTAACAGAGGCGGTTATCACCGTTCCCGCATATTTCACCGACGCACAGCGTCAGGCAACCAAGGATGCAGGTAAGATCGCAGGCCTTGAAGTAAAGAGAATTATCAACGAGCCTACCGCAGCTGCTCTCGCATACGGTATGGATAAGGAAGATAGTCAGAAGATCATGGTATTCGACCTTGGTGGCGGTACCTTCGACGTATCTCTTCTCGACATTTCCGACGGCGTATTTGAGGTTCTTGCAACTGCAGGTAATAACCGTCTTGGCGGTGACGACTTTGACGAGAGAATCGTAAACTGGATGGCAGACAGCTTTGCAAGAGAAAACGGTGGCATCGACCTCCGCAAGGATAAGATGGCTGCACAGCGTCTTAAGGATGCTGCAGAGAAGGCAAAGATTGAGCTCTCCGGCGTTATGTCCTCTAACATCTCCCTTCCCTTCATTACCGCAGATGCAACCGGCCCCAAGCACTTTGAGGCTACTCTTACTAGAGCAAAGTTCGACGAGCTTACCCACGACCTTGTTGAAGCAACCATGGTTCCCACCAAGAAGGTTCTTAGTGATTCCGGTCTCTCCGCAAGCCAGGTATCCAAGGTTCTGCTCGTAGGTGGTTCTACAAGAATCCCTGCAGTACAGGAGGCTGTTAAGAGATTTATGGGCAAGGAGCCCTTCAAGGGCATTAACCCCGACGAGTGTGTTGCAATCGGCGCAGCTATCCAGGGCGGTGTTCTTGGCGGCGACGTAAAGGATCTTCTCCTTCTCGACGTTACTCCCCTTTCGCTCGGTATTGAGACCCTCGGCGGCGTATTCAACAAGATTATTGAAAGAAACACCACTATTCCCGTAAAGAAGAGCCAGGTTTACTCCACTGCGGCTGACGGCCAAAGCTCTGTTGAGATTCACGTTCTCCAGGGTGAGAGAGAAATGGCAGCAGGTAACACCACTCTTGGTAGATTCATACTTGACGGTATTCCTGCAGCACCCCGTGGAATTCCTCAGATCGAGGTTACCTTTGATATCGACGCTAACGGTATTGTAAACGTTACCGCTAAGGACAGAGGCACCGGTAAGGAGCAGCACATCACTATTACCTCCTCCACCAACATGTCCCAGGAGGAAATTGACAAGGCTGTTCGTGATGCAGAGAGATTCGCTGAAGAAGACAAGAAGCAGAAGGAAGCCGTTGAGATTAAGAACCAGGCTGAGAACACAATCTTCCAGACCGAAAAGACCATGACCGATCTCGGCGACAAGATTACCGAGGACGACAAGGCTCCTGTAAACGATGCAATCGCAAAGCTTAAGGAAACACTTAAGGGTGGCAACACTGAGGCTATCAAGGCTGATACCGAGGCACTTCAGAAGGCGTTCTACCCCATTGCTGAAAAGATCTACAACGCTCAGGCTGCTCAGAACGGAGCAAGCAATGATAACGGAGCTCAGGGCTCTGACGGCAATTACTATGATGCAGGCTTTGAGGATAAGACCAACAATTAATTACTCTCATTAAGCTGAATTCAACCAACAAGAACATCTTGATTTAATCAATCAATAACGTAGGGCGGCCCAGAAACTTTTGTGGGCTCGCCCTACAAATCGTATATACACAACATATAAAATGGCTAATTTTGTAAATTATACATTACATTTAATAAGCAAAAGGCAGTAATATGGCAGAAAATAAAAGAGATTACTACGAAGTCCTCGGTGTAGGAAAAAGCGCAAGCGAGGACGAAATTAAAAAGGCATACCGCTCTCTGGCAAAGAAATATCATCCGGATATGAACCCTGATAATGCTGAGGCTGAGATGAAATTTAAGGAAGTAAACGAGGCCTACGCAGTGCTTTCCGACTCAGAGAAGAGAGCTAAATATGACAGATTCGGCCACAACGCCTTCGACCCTGCAGCCGGTGGCGCAGGAGGAGGCTTCGGCGGTTTTGGTGGCTTTGGTGGCTTTAGCGGCGACTTTGATTTAGGAGATATCTTCTCCTCCTTCTTTGGCGGAGGAGGATCAACTCGTTCACGTGCAAATGCCCCCGTAGAGGGCGACGATATTGGTGCAAGAATCAGCATATCCTTTGAAGAAGCTGCTTTCGGCTGCAAAAAAGAGGTCAACTTTGCACGTATAGAGACCTGCGGTGACTGTGGCGGCAGCGGTGCCGAAAAGGAATCCGACATAGAAAAATGTCCCGAATGTCGAGGCACAGGACGCATAAACGTTACACAGCAAACAATGCTGGGTTATATGCAGTCACAACGCAGCTGTCCACGATGCGCAGGCAAAGGAAAGCTTATTAAGAACCCCTGCAAAAACTGTAACGGCAAGGGTCGTATAAAGATCAATAAAAAGCTTGAGGTCAACATCCCCTCCGGCATCGACGACAGACAGAACATTATTCTCAGAGGACAAGGCTCGGCAGGATTAAACGGCGGCCCCAACGGTGATCTTATAATCGAAGTAAGAGTTAAAGAGGATAAAATCTTTGCTCGTGAGGGCAACAATATATACTGCGAGGTACCTGTTAGCTTTGCTGAAGCAACCTTAGGCGCTGAAATCGACGTTCCAATGCTTGGTGGCGGAAGCGAGAAGTTTAAAATACCCGAGGGTACTCAGTCCGGAACAGAATTCACCATTAAAAACAAGGGTATTCCGGATATCAACAGCAAGCGTAAGGGCGACCTTATTATAAGCGTCGCTGTAGAAACCCCAAAAAACCTCAGCTCTAAGCAAAAGGATCTTCTTCTTGCATTTGCAGAATCGCTTGGAGAGGATAATAATCTAAAAAAGCAATCATTCTTCAAAAAGTTCTTTAAATAAAGTGGTATATTTTACCAATAAATAAAAGACACAATAAAATACAACAAACTACAACAAATAGCAACAAAAAAACCGATAGTTCCCTTCCCTGCTGTTTCGGGATAGGAAAATCTATCGGTTTTTCTATTTTTATTAGACATTTTAATGTATTTTGTATTCTATTTTTAGTTTTTCAAATTAAACTGACCTTTGTGATTCCTACCTCACTAAGATGTGTGTCATTTGAATACTCAAAAGGTGTAATTTTGCCATTTTCATAGTAGCAAATGGAATATGATGCGTTCGTAGCAAATGGAACTTGATCGCAAATATTATCTAATGAAATATTAGAAATTAATGCCCAAAAGCAACGAATTACTGCTGCATGAGCAAAAATAGCAACAGTTTTGCCTGTATTTTCTTCCGCTATTCTTAAAATTTCAGATAAAAATCTATTTCCGGATTGCTCCACGCTCTCCCCACCGGGGAAAATATGTCTTCCAAAGTTGTTTTTCCATTGATTAACGAAAAAATCCTTACCCCACTGCTCAATTATATCATCAACAAGCATATCTTCCCATTGACCTGCGTAGGCCTCTCGAAGATTAACCGATGTTATAATCTCTAAATTACGTATCTCGGCATGAGGAAGTGCGGTATTATACGCTCTTTTCAAATCACTGGAGTAGATACGGTCAATTTTCTCGTTTTTCAGATGTTCTGCAGTGGTTTTCGCCTGAAGATACCCTAATTCCGATAAATCCAGGTCGGTATGACCTAAAAAACGTCTTGTAAGGTTACCTATACTCTGCCCGTGCCTAATTAATATTATTTTTGTTCTATCACACATCAAATAATGTTCCCTTTTGTTTTTTCTATATAAATTATACTATTTTCACCTCCCAATGTCAAGATATATTCAAAATTATACTTATTTTGTTTCACGTGAAACATTTGATATACTTTTTAAAGCGAAAACACCATTGTTTCACGTGAAACATATTGGTTGTAAATTTAATTACTAAAAATGTATTGTTTCACGTGAAACAATATAAAAATGCTGATTATTAGTGAAAATGATTGACAAAATGCATATTTTATAGTATAATAAGGATGTAAAATAATAAAATTGCTATTAATTTTAGCAATAATCTTTATATCAGGAGGTTAAAATGGCAAAGGTAATATCCTTTTCAAACCAGAAGGGTGGAGTTGGTAAAACAACATCCTGTGTAAATATATCCGCACAAATTGCTAATAAAGGCAAAAAAGTGCTTATGATCGATATGGATCCCCAGGGAAATGCAACTAGCGGACTTGGTTTACAGAAATCCAAGATCAAAAACACTACTTATGATGTTATCATTGGCAGATGTGACATCTCTGAGGCTATAATCAAGACAAGATTCAAGAATTTGTCGGTAATTCCCGCTAATATCGAGCTTGCAGGAGCAGAAATCGAGCTTCAGGAGATAGAAAATCTTAATTTCACTCAAATTGCACTTGATTCTATCAAGGATGACTATGATTACATATTTATCGACTGTCCTCCGTCACTTGGAATGCTTACAGTAAAGGCTCTTTCCGTGTCTGACGGTGTAGTAATACCTATGCAGTGCGAATTTTACTCGCTTGAAGGTATGTCTCAGCTCCTTAATACCGTAAAAAAGATCAAATCGCTCTACAATCCCGGTTTACAGCTCGTAGGAATACTTCTTACAATGTATAACGGCCGTCTTACCTTGACAGGGCAGGTTGTAGCCGAGCTTAAAAAGTATTATGCAGACAAGCTCTTTAAGGTTCCGATTTCCAGAACAGTAAGAATTTCCGAAGCACCAGGCTACGGTGAGCCCATTTGTTATCATGATCCCTATGGCAAGGGCTCTTTGGAGTATGCTGCCGTTGCAAAAGAACTTATGATGCGTATATAAGCTCAAAATGTTGATAACTTGCTATATATATACATAAAATACTATTTTATGACAGAAAAGTATAGTAAAACCCCTTTATTTTACCATATTTTACCATATTTTACCAAGAGTTATCAACATTCCTAACATTCAAAATGTTGAAAAGCTGTTATTTTACTGTGATTTTATTCTAATCTGACAGGATATAAAGAGCTGTTTTCCCTTGATATATAAGGCTTTTTCAGCTGTCTTGTATATGTTATTATCTTTTCAACATTCCAAATTCATTTTTCCGTTAAATATATCCTGTTATATAATATAATTTATAAGGAGTCAGTTATGGCAAAGAAGAATAGCGGCCTCGGCAGAGGTCTTGACGCAATTTTCCTTGATAATACTCTCGTAGAGGAAAATACACACAGCGAAGATAAAATTTCTAAGCTTAAAATATCCCTGGTTGATCCTAAGCGTGATCAGCCCAGAAAGCATTTTGATAAAGAGGCTCTTGAGCAGTTGGCAGAATCTATAAGCGAAAACGGCCTGCTTCAGCCCATTCTCGTCCGTGAATACGGTGAGGGAAGATATCAAATCATTGCAGGTGAGAGACGCTTCAGAGCATCAAAGCTTGCCGGTCTTACCGAAATCCCCGCAATCGTACTTGAAAGAGATGACAAGAAGGCTGCACAGATCGCCCTTATTGAGAACATTCAGCGTGAGAACCTTAACCCCATTGAAGAGGCACTGGCATACCGTTCGCTTGCAAACGAGTATGATATGACCCAAGAGGAGCTTTCGCAGAAGGTGGGTAAGAGCAGAAGTGCAATTGCAAACTCGGTTCGTCTGCTTGATCTTCCTGACGAAATTCTTACTATGGTGGCCTCAAGCGAGCTCAGCGCAGGTCACGCACGAACACTCCTCGGTGTTCATGACAAGGATGCAATGATTCTCCTTGCACAGAAGGCGGTTGAGGAGGAGCTTTCTGTAAGAGTTCTCGAGGGACTTGTTAAGCTTGCAAACAAGCCTCAGAAGCCTATTGTAGAAGAGGATGAGGTTCTTCCTCTCGTTGACTACTTCCACGAGCTTGAGATCAAGGTACAGAGCCACCTGGGCCGTAAGGTAAGAATTGACGGAAAGGGAAGAAAGAAAACAATTACCCTCTCCTATGAGGATAACGAGGATCTTGATGAAATTCTCACCCTCCTTTGCGGTAAGGATTTTCTAGACCAGATATGATATATAAAAACAGGACTTGAGTTTTAAAGCCTCAAGTCCTGTTTTTGTTAATAAAAGTTTACATTTATCATCTTTTAACGCTAATAGCAATAAAACATCCACCCTGTGAGGGATATTTTTTTATCTGAGTTTTACTTATTTTTGCTATATCGTGTATTTTACTGAGATCACCAAAGCCCCCGCCACTAAGCTTCATCAGCGACTCTGAATAAGTCCATTTTTCAGTAAAGCTGTCAAGCGAAGAATCGGGAAGGGAAGTACTGTAAATCATCGCTTCATCATCATTAATATTACAGATAAAATATTTAACTTCAACTTCCTCGCTGGTTGGATGTATGTCGCCAAAAAAGCGTTTGCCAAGGCGGTTAGCCCTTTGCCCATCTATTTCGCATTGAATATCAATACCGACCTCATTCTCATCAGAAATGCAGACGGCAGTCAATCCCTCGCTGTGCGAGATGCTGATATGTATCTCCTTGCCATCCTTAACATACTGATACCCGCCAACAGTTGACAGATAGGGCTTGCCGTCATTATTTTTTCTTACCGAACAATTATCAATACCGAAAAATTCCTTAAGACCCAATAGCAGGGAAGTGTAGGCAAAAAGGCGTTCTGCTCTTACAGAAGCATTCTTAGTGTCATCTACAAATTTCTTTATTTCATCGGGCAAAAGGTTCAGGGGCTGTCGAATAATACGACAGTCCCTTTTATTTGTATCTATAGCATTATTTGTATCGGTAATTATGCAATAAATCATACATCCATAATAATCGGGAGAATCATCGGCTTGCGCTTAGTCTCCTTATTAATAAATTTTGCAAGGTCATCCTTAATGATGTTCTTAAGGAAAACACGGTCGTTTATTCTCTTTGACATTACTCTTAACAGAGAATTTTCAGCAATGCTGCGTGCTTCCTTCATAAGCTCCTCGGACTCCTTAACGTAAACAAATCCACGGGAAACAATATCCGGGCCGGAAATAATCATCTTGTTATCCATATCAACGGTGGCAACCACTACTACAAGTCCGTCCTCGGCCAGATGTTTTCTGTCACGGAGAACGACGCTGCCTATATCACCGACACCGTTGCCGTCAACGAGAACATTTCCCGCAATTTCACTTCCGTTAAAGCGGGCACCCTTTTTGTCTATTTCAAGCACCCTACCTACCTCTGAAATAAAAATATTCTCGGCAGGTATACCCATAAATTCGCCTATATCCTTGTTTGCATACAGGTGTCTGTACTCTCCGTGTATGGGCATAAGATATTTGGGCTTAAGAAGCGCCATCATAAGCTTAAGCTCCTCACGGCAGGCGTGTCCCGAAACGTGAACGTCCTCGGTAGAATCATTTACTACCTTAACGCCGTTTTTAACGAGAGCGTTAATAATCTTGCCGACCAGCCTCTCATTGCCGGGAATAGCACTGGAGCTTAATACAACAACGTCCCTCGGTGAAATTTTAACCTTATCGTGATCGCTGAAGGCAATACGGTAGAGGGCAGACATAGGCTCACCCTGGCTACCCGTTGTAATAAGCGTCAGATCCTCCGGACGATATCTCTTTATATCACTGACGTCAATAAGAACTCCGTCGGGCAGATCAATATATCCCAGCTCGGCAGCAGCGCCAATAACGTTTATCATACTGCGTCCAAGAATAGCGACCTTTCTGCCGTGATTATGGCTGGCATTAATAATCTGCTGTACTCTATGAACGTTAGAGGAGAAGGTCGCAATAATAAGTCTTCTGTCCTCATACTGTGCAAAAATACGCTCCAGCGAGAAGCCCACCGTACGCTCTGAGGCAGTAAATCCTGCGCGCTCGGCATTGGTGGATTCGCAGAGCAAAAGCTCAACGCCGGCCTTGCCGATTTGGCCGATTCGGGTAAGATCCATAATCTTGCCGTCAATAGGTGAAACGTCCAGTTTGAAATCTCCTGTATGGAATACCACGCCCACGGGTGTCTTGATAGAAATAGCGCAGGCATCGGCAATAGAATGATTCACATGGATAAACTCGGCCTTGAATACACCGAGGTCAAGCACATCATCCGCCTCAACGGTATACAGCTCAGGTATGAATTGTGGGGGATTTTCATCAAGCTTCCCCTCAATGATACCGAGGGAAAGACGTGTTCCGTATATAGGAACGTTTATCTGTTGAAGAACATAGGGAATTGCGCCGATGTGATCCTCGTGACCGTGAGTGATCAGGATACCGCGTATCTTGTGTGCGTTTTTTACAAGATAAGAAATATCGGGAATTACTAGGTCAATTCCCGGCATCTCATCATCGGGGAATCCAAGTCCGGCATCAATGACGATCATATCATCTCCGTACTCCAACACGGTCATATTTTTACCGATCTCCTGAAGTCCGCCGAGAGATATAACGCGCAATTTACCTCGTGCTGTCTTCTTGTTTTCTTTTTTCATAATATATCTTTTAGCTAATAATTTTCAAAGTAATTTTATAGGAAATCTATCTTAAAAACATAAAATAGGTTCCAAATGCAAATAAAAGTGTACTAAATGCGCCGAGAAAGAAGGGAACGAAAAAGCCTCGTGACCTATTTCCTTCCCCTCTTATCCGCATTTCTTTGTCCTTAAGGCTCTCTTTAATAATACGATTAGCCTCAAAAACCATGTCGCTCTGATCAATATGAGCCTCTTCACCCCTGCGACTGACAACAAAATATGCTTCGTCAAAAAGGTGACTGCCCGTGTCCTTTAGAAAAATAACCTTTTTCTGATATCCTCTCACCATAGGCCTCCGTCAATCTTTTTTTACCATTATAGACGAATTTTAGAAATATATTCATATAGTGTACGAAGGCCTATATTTTTTTATGAGAGATATGTATTTATTACTTTCTTCCGAAAAGTCTGTCGAAGAAGCCCTTCTTAGGAGCGTTCTCAATCTTGGTCTCTTCCTCGGTAACGATGTCCTCGAGAATGATGGGGGAGGGGACTGTATCAACTGCAGGCTCTGCCTTAGGTGCAGGCTGTGCTACAGGTGCGGGCTCTGCCTTGGGTGCAGGCTTAACTACAGGTGCGGGCTCTGCCTTAGGTGCAGGCTTAACTACGGGAGCAGGCTCTGCCTTAGGTGCAGGCTTAACCACAGGTGCGGGCTCTGCCTTGGGTGCAGGCTTAGCTACAGGTGCGGGCTCTGCCTTAGGTGCAGGCTTAGCTACAGGTGCGGGCTTGCTTTCCTTTTCTACCTTAGGTGTATCCTGCTTTGCTGCTCTCTTTCTCTTCTTCTTTTCGGGAACGGGAATCTCAATATTGTCGTCAAGAAGCTCATCAATAGAGATGGTGAAGAGAACCTTCATCTCAAGAAGCTTGGGTACCTCGGGATAAGACTGACCGCTCTCCCACTTATAAACTGCCTGTCTGGAAACGCCTACTGCGCTTGCAAACTCATCCTGAGTAAGGCCCTTTGATTTTCTGAGAATAACGAGTTTTTCCTTGAATGTCATGGTAAATCCTCCTGTGCCGCATTATATGCGGTCTTATTTATTTTTATTTTATTTTATTAATCATTTTATTATCAGAAGGATTATTCCTCTGACTTAATTTCGGTTTCTGCTACCGAAGGAGTATTTTCGGCATTTTCTGCCTCTTCGCTCTGCTTTTCAATTTCCTCTGCCTTCTCAAGACGGGCAACGTTGTTTATCGTGCATCCATCGTTAAGACGCATAAGGATTACACCGGTTGCGGTTCTGGAGTAGATATTAACGCTGCTTACGCTGGTTCTGATAATAGTACCCTCGTTAGTAATAAGCATTATATCGTCATCCTCGGAAACGGTTACGATTGCGGAAAGCTTACCTGTCTTTTCATTAATATTCTGGCAGGTTACACCCTTACCGCCACGGTGCTTCATTTCACGGAAGTCGGAGAAGAGCGTTCTCTTACCCATACCATTCTCGGTTACGGTAAGCAGCGACTTGCTCTCGTCGACTACGCATACGCCTACAACTACGTCGTCACCCTGAAGAGTGATGCCTCGTACACCTCTTGCACCACGTCCCATAGATCTAACGTTGTTCTCGTCGAATCTAACAGCCAGACCCTCTCTGGTAGCGAGAATAAGCGACTCCTCACCTGTGGTATGTCTTACGAAGATAAGCTCATCATCCTCATCGAGATTGATTGCGATCTTACCGCTCTTTCTCTGATACTCAAACTCAGAGAGCAGAGTTCTCTTGATAACACCAAGCTTGGTTACCATGGTAAGATACTCGCCCTCGGTGAATTCGGTGATAGGAATAATCGCAGTCACCTGCTCACCATCCATAAGCTCAATAATATTTACAAGGTTAGTGCCCTTGGCAGTTCTGCCCGCCTCGGGGATTCTGTATGCCTTCTTTGCATATACACGGCCCTTGTTGGTAAAGAACATCAGGTAGGAATGGCTGTTTGCAACGATAACGTCCTCAACAAAGTCATCCTCCTTGGTAGTCATACCGACGATACCCTTACCGCCTCGGTTCTGCGCAGAGTAAACGTCTGCTCTCTGGCGCTTGATATAGCCGGAGTGAGAAACGGTGATTACACAGGTGTGTCTTTCAATGAGGTCCTCAAGGTCGATCTCCTCAGTCGCCTCAACAAGCTCGCTTCGACGCTCGTCGCCATACTTTTTCTTGATTTCCTCAAGCTCGCCCTTAAGAATGCCCTCAAGCTTTTCCTCGCTGTCGAGAATAGACTGAAGCTCAGCGATAAGAACCTCAAGCTTTGCAATTCTGTCCTCAACCTTCTGTCTTTCAAGACCGGAGAGCTTGCCGAGAGTCATCTCTACAATAGCCTGCGCCTGTGCATCGCTAAGGCCAAATCGCTCGCAGAGCTGAAGCTTAGCATCGGGAATAGATGCCGAGCCCTTAATGATCTTAATTACCTCGTCAATATTCTCGGTAGCAATTCTGTAACCCTCAAGAATATGTATCTCACGAAGTGCCTTATCGAGATCAAATCTCGTTCTCTTTTCTATAACTTCCTTCTGGAAATCAATATATTTGTCAAGTATAGTAGGCAAATTAAGAGTTTTAGGCTCTCCGCCGTCTATAACAAGCATATTTACCGAGCAGGTATCCTGAAGCTGAGTGTACTTGTAAAGCTGGTTAAGAATAACCTCTGCATTAGCATCTCTGCGGTACTCAACAACGATTCTCATACCACCTCTGCCCGACTCGTCACGAAGGGCGGTGATGCCCTCAATCTTCTTTTCCTTAACCAGGTTTGCCATGCTCTCGATAAGCATAGACTTATTTACCATGTAAGGAATCTCGGTAAAGATGATTCTTCTGTGTTCATCCTCTATAGTCGCTCTTGCTCTGATGTAAACCTTACCCTTACCGGTTTCGTATGCCTCTCTGATACCTCTGGAGCCATAGATAACTGCGGCGGTGGGGAAGTCGGGACCCTTGATAAACATCATAAGGTCGTCAACAGAGCACTCACGGTTGTCAATTCTGTAAACTATACCGTCGATAACCTCAGTGAGATTATGAGGGGGGATGTTGGTCGCCATACCAACCGCAATACCAACCGAGCCGTTAACGAGCAGGTTGGGAAGTCTGGAGGGAAGTACGGTGGGCTCATCTCTTGTGTTATCGAAGTTTCTTGTCATGGGAACGACGTTTTTCTCAATGTCGCTCATCATGAAGTTGGCAATTCTCGCCATTCTCGCCTCGGTATAACGGTATGCAGCTGCGCCGTCACCGTCAACGTTACCGAAGTTTCCGTGACCCTCAATAAGAGGATAACGGAGCGAGAAGTCCTGCGCCATTCTTACCATCGTACCGTATACGGCGCTGTCACCGTGGGGATGGTATCTACCAAGCACGTTACCTACTGTGGTAGCAGACTTTCTGAAGGGGCGATCGTGGGTGAGATTATCCTCGTACATAGCGTAGAGGATTCTTCTCTGACCGGGCTTCATACCGTCACGCACGTCGGGAAGTGCTCTGGAGGTAATAACGCTCATTGAATACTCAATGAAGGACTGCTTTACCTCTTTTTCCATATCACGCAGCTCAATGCGCTGCTGAGGGAATTCAATATCTGTGCTTTTATAACTGTGTTCCATTTTATTCCCTCCTTATATATCAAGATTTTCTACAAATTTTGCGTTCTGTGTAATAAATTCACGTCTGGGCTCAACCATATCACCCATAAGCACCGAGAAGATTTCGTCGCACTTAAGAGCGTCCTCGATGGTCACCTTAAGCAGAGTTCTTCTCTCGGGGTCCATTGTGGTTTCCCAAAGCTGCTCTGCATCCATCTCACCAAGACCCTTGTATCTCTCGGACTCAACGCCCTTTACACCAAGCTCCTCGATAGCTCTGTCACGCTCCTCGTCGGAGAATGCATAGCGGAGCTGCTTACCCTTATAAACCTTATAAAGGGGCGGCTGAGCAAGATAAATATGTCCCTGCTCGATAAGAGGTCTCATGTGGCGGAAGAAGAATGTCAGAAGAAGTATTCTGATGTGCGAGCCGTCAACGTCGGCATCGGCCATAATGATGATTTTGCCGTAACGAAGCTTCTCGATATTAAAGTCGTCACCGATACCACAGCCGAGAGCCTGGATGATAGGAATGATAGAGCTGTTGGAGTATACTTTATCAAGTCTGGACTTCTCTACGTTAAGCACCTTACCTCTTAAGGGAAGGATAGCCTGGAAACGGCTGTCACGGCAGTTCTTTGCAGAGCCTCCCGCAGAATCTCCCTCTACGAGATAGACTTCGGTAAGTCTGGTTTCCTTTTCGTTACAGTCGGCGAGCTTGCCGGGAAGGGTAGATACCTCCAGCACGTTCTTACGTCTGGTAAGCTCTCTTGCCTTTCTTGCAGCCTCTCTTGCACGGCTTGCAGCCATTGCCTTTTCAATTATAAGCTTAGCCTGGGAGGGATTTTCCTCAAAATACTCCTCAAGCTTCTTGTCTACGATAGAGTCTACGAGAGTTCTGATTTCGCTGTTACCGAGCTTTGCCTTAGTCTGGGACTCAAACTGAGCATCGGTAAGCTTAACCGAGATTATGGCAACAAGGCCCTCACGCACGTCCTCACCCGAAAGACCCTTATCGTCGCCCTTGATAACACCGCTCTTTCTAGCATAGTTATTAATCGCTCTGGTAAGCGCGGTCTTAAAGCCTGTTTCGTGAGTACCGCCCTCAATGGTGGACATATTGTTTGCGAAGGAGATAATAGTTTCGTTGTAGCTGTCGTTATACTGCATAGCGACCTCTGCAATCGAGCCGTCCTTTTCACCCTTCATATAGATTACGTTGCTGTGAATAGGATTGCCTCTCTTCTCATTGTTGAGATATTCAACAAAGGAGATAATACCGCCCTCGTAATGAAGGATTTCTTCTCTTTCACAGCCTTCTCTGGTATCTGTAAGAATGATCTTAACGCCCGCATTAAGGAATGCCTGCTCTCTCATTCTTGTGAGAAGGATATTGTAATCAAAAACTGTTTCCTCGAAGATCTCGGGGTCGGGCTTGAATCTTACATATAGACCGTGCTTTCCGTCAGAATCGCCCTCACACTTAAAGGGACGTGCAACGGCGCCCTTCTCAAATCTCTCTGTATATCTCTTGCCGTCACGACAGTTCTCTACCTCTACCCACTCGGAAAGAGCGTTTACTACCGACGCACCTACGCCGTGCAGACCGCCGGCGATCTTATAGCCCTCGCCGCCGAATTTACCGCCTGCGTGAAGCACGGTATATACTACCTCGAGGGTGGGGAGACCCAGCTTTTCATTCATACCCGAGGGAATTCCTCGTCCGTCGTCCTGTACCGATACGCTGTTATCCGGCCAGATTGTAATATTGATAGCATTACACTCACCGGCAAGCGCCTCGTCTATTGAGTTGTCTACGATTTCGTATACCAGATGGTGAAGTCCTCTGATAGAGGTCGTACCTATGTACATACCGGGACGTTTTCTAACCGCCTCCAGGCCCTCAAGCACCTGTATTTGACTATCGTCGTAGCCCTTGGTTTCTAACTGATTTGCCATATCTTGTCTTTTGCCTTTCAAAAGCTTTATTGTAGTTTATTTATTCCTTATCATATCCGCCGTCCTCTGTTCTCGCAAGGAGTCCCTTTGAGGATATTCTAGACAGCTTTACTCTGCATTCATCTCCCTCGCTCACAAGCACGAAGGATCTGGGCAGATCATCGTCGGCATATTCTACTTTTCCTGCACGCTCAAGACCGTTGATAAAATCCTTGCCGGTCTTGGTAACCGTAGAGGTATCAAGATCAAAAATGCCTATTATATCTTTTTTCTTTACACTTTGCTTATTACCTATATGAAGATACATATCTTCCTCCCGAAACCTCAATTTCGTTATCGGTAAATCCGACGCATTCGCCTCTGTCACAGCAGGTGATAATTATCTGCCTTTCACCTATCTCGGACAGAACGTATTTTCTGCGCCTTTCATCCAGCTCACTAAGCACATCGTCAAAGAGAAATACCGGATATTCTCCGCACATCTCCTTGATAACCTCGCCCTCAGAGAGCTTGAGAGCCAGAACTATAGATCTCTGCTGTCCCTGGGAAGCAAAGGATCTTGCGCTCTTGCCGTTGATCTTTATTTCCAGATCATCTCTGTGCGGGCCAAAAAGCGTAACGCCTGCGGCAATCTCACGGTCGAGCGAGGAGGTCAGAATTCTTCTGTACTCTTCCTTCACCGCCTGCCTGTCGGTCATACCGGGCGCAACCGAGCTTTCGTAGCTAAGTCCGAGCTCCTCGCCGCCGTCGGAAATCTCCTTTAATATCGCACCGGCATATTTTGTCAGCCGCCTTACGTAATCCTCACGGAACAGATAGATGTGCGATGCATATTCGGCCATAGAGTCCGACCATGATTCGATCTCACGCATATCTATCGGCAGTCCCTTCTGCATCATTTTCAGTATGCAGTTGCGGTTTTCCAGCGCCTTTTTGTAATCTGAGTAATATTTGATATACGGAGCATAACAAGCAGATGCCGCCACGTTTAAGAATCCTCTTCGCTCCTCGGGCCCATCCTTTACAAGCCCAAGATCGTCGGGATAAAACAGCACGGCCTTAAAGCTGCCTATCATCTCTGTAACCTTACTTATTTTATAATCGTTCTTTTTACGGAGCCGCTCCTTGCCAAACATGGCATATTCAAGACTCTCATCTCCCATATCCGACCGATATTCCAGATGAATACGGAATCCCTCGCTGCCAAAGCGAACAAGCTCCTTGTCCTCTCTGCCACGAAAGGATTTGCCACGTGAGAAGTAATATATCCCCTCCACCACGTTGGTCTTTCCCTGAGCGTTTTTACCGTACAAAAGATTCACACCGGGGGAGAATTCTATATCGCATTTTTCTATATTGCGAAAATTCTCCGCCTTGAATCTCTTTATAATCATTTCTGCTCGTTCATTCTTACAGGAAGAATCATGTAGAAGTAATTGAAGTTCTCGTCGTCCTCAGCAGGCTCAATGGTAATAGCCTGAGTGGGGCTCTTAAGGGTAATCATAATATTCTGTCCCTCTGCAACCTTAACGCTGTTAATAAGATAACGGCAGTTAAAGCCGATTTCGATATCACGGCCCTCGTGCACGCAATCCATCTCATCGGATACACGTCCGTTTACAGAGGAAGAGGTGATAGTAATATACTGATCGTCGGTGGTGAGCTTAACGTAGCTCTTGGTGCTGCCCTTGATCTTCTCGTCGGCAACGATATTCGCTCTTTCAAGTCCGTCGAGAAATCTCTCTCTGTCAACCGTAACGATAATATCGTTATCCTTGGGAATAATTCTGTTGTAATCGATATACTCGCTGTCAATAGTTCTGGTGAAGAAGATGCTGTCGCCCTTCTTGATAATAGCGTGCTTTCTCGAAATATAGAACTCTACGTTCTCGTCCTCACCCTCTGCAAGGTTCTTTGAGAGCTCGCTGAGTGCATGACCGGGAATGATGAAGGAGAACTGAATATCGTTTTCTGCAAAGAGAGAGGTAATATCGCACTTTACAGAACAGCGGGAAAGGGTATAGCTGTCGCAGGAAACAACCTCAAGGTTGTCCTTTGTGATCTTGAAGAATGCGCCGCAGAGCATGGGTCTGTTGTCCATCTCTGCAATAGAGTGAGCAACCTTGCCGATCATAAGACGGATCTTGTCGGACGAAATGCTGAAGCCGCGATCGCCGGAGAGCTCGGGAAGGTTAGGGAACTCGTCACCCTTCATTGCAAGCATAGAGAAGGATGCCTTGCCGCTGGAAACAGTGCAGTTAAGTCTGTCGTTAACCTCGATAACAACCTCATCCTCGGGCATAACTCTTATTGTCTGATACAGACGCTGGGCATTAATGATATACTTACCCTCGCGCTCAACCGAAATAGCGTCAAAGGTAGATCTTACACCCTTAGTCATATCGTATGTAGAGATTCTGATTTTTTCGTTGTCAAGGGTCTCGATGAGAACACCCTCGATGGCGGTAATCGTACCCTTATTGGATACGGTACCCATAGCGGGTGCAAGCTTATTTACAAATGTAGATTTTGAAACCGTGATTTTCATTTTATTTCCTTTCTCTTCGAACCGGAGGGCCGAAGAATAGAGAGTGTGTTTTTATATTTATGGTTGTGGTTATAGTAGTAGGGGGTGTTGAAACTGTGGATATTTCCGAAAACCCTTGAATTTACTCGCTTTTTCGCCGATTTTTTGTCAACATCGGATATAGAATAACCGAGGAGTGAAAAATAGCGGAGTTAAGCACATCTTTATCAACGCTAAAGCAATATTTCACCAACAGGGTTTTATCAACATTTCAACATCGCCATGTTGAAAACTATATTCCCTTAATTTCCTTGATAAGCAGGTTGATTTCACCCTCGTAGTTCTTGACCGTTTTTATATTCAGGTCGATTTTATTAATAGAAGAAATAACGGTGGAATAATCTCTGCCGAATATCTTACCTATCTCCTTAAGCGAAAGGTCGGTAAGCTTTCTTATAATATAAACCGAAACGTGTCTTGCACCGGCAATTCTGTCGGTCTTTTTCTTGGACTTCATATCCTCGACCGATACGCCGTACTTCTTACTCACGTGGAGAAGAATCTTCTCTACCATAGCATCGTTTGGAATGTTACCGGGATCTACGATAGATATAACGCTGTCGATGGATTCCTTAGTTATCTCAAGACCTGTGAAGGAATGGATAGCATAGAGCTTTTTGAGGATTCCCTCAATCTGTCTGATGTTGTTGTTAAGACGCTGAGCAATATAGTCGATAAGATGAGAGGGAATGGAGAGACCCATGTCCTTCGACTTTTTCTTGATTATCGCAATTCTCAGCTCGAATGAAGGGGGCTGAATGTCGGCAACAAGTCCCCACTCGAATCTGGTACGAAGTCTTTCCATAAGAGGATTGATCTCCATGGGAGGACGGTCGGAGGTGAGAATGATCATCTTCTCTGCCTCGTAGAGTGCCGAGAAGGTATGGAAGAATTCCTCCTGAGTTGACTCCTTACCTGCGATGAACTGAATATCGTCTATCATAAGCACATCTGCCGAACGGTACTTTTCCTTAAACTCTGAGGTAGAGTGGCTGGAGATTGCATCGATAAGCTCATTGATAAAGGTCTCGCTCTTCTTATACACGATCTTGATGCCAGGGTCTCTCTTCTTCATATGATTCATTATCGCATAAAGAAGGTGAGTCTTACCAAGACCGGAGTGACCGTAAAGGAAGAGGGGGTTGTAGTCGGAGGACATACCGTTTGCTACTGCAAAGCATACCGCCTTCGCCATCTTATTGGACTCACCCTCAATGAAGTTCTCAAAGGTGTATTCGTCTAGCAGAGATTTTTTCTCTGTAGCGGCGGTGTTGAGAATCTCCTCTATTTTCTTTTCCTTACGTTCGCTCTTTTCAAGCGCCTCCTTCTCGAAATATTTATCCATATTTTCGGTGGGAGTGATCACGCCGGGCGTGAAGCCGGAATCCTCGTCAAGAGAATAAATTTCTATCTCAACCGGGAAGCCGATAACGTCTGTCATCGTTTCCTTGATAAGCGTTATGTATCTGGTGGAGAGTATCTGCTTTCTCAACTTGGTGGGTGTAGAGAACACCGCACGGTTTTCGTCGAGAGAGGTAAGGTTGAAATCTCCGAACCAGAGGTCGAACGAGGATTGCGGAGAGCCAAGCTTTGCTCTAAGCTCTTCCTTCATTGCCATTGATATTTCAAAAAGCTCGTTCATCTTGATTTTCCTTTCTGTCTTTTTCCGTCTTTATATATTAATACACTATATTATAACATATATAATAAGAAAAATCAAGATTTAGTGTAAAAAAATATTTACATAAATTTATGGTAGCTTTTTAAAGAATTGTTTACATTCGTTTTGATTTTGTTTTGAATAAAAGCGAGGCGAAAAGGCCGAAAAGCAGCGCCGAGGTAATACCTGCAGACGAGGCGGCAAGACCGCCGGTAAGTGCTCCAATAAAGCCTTCTTTATCCACCGCCTCACGCACTCCTCTTGCAATATTTGCGCCAAATCCGATGAGCGGAACGCTGACTCCGGAGCCGAAAATTTCATACATTGGCTCGTACACTCCTACTGCAAAAAGCAGTACGCCTACCGACACGTATATAACAAGAATTCTTGCCGGAGTGATTCTTGTCAAGTCTATTAAAACCTGAGCTATGGCGCATATTATTCCGCCCGAAATAAAGGTTAATATTAATTGCTCTGTCATGCTCATTTATTTGTCTCCTTACCAGATTCCAGTCTTATAAGCGGCGCTATACCGTAAATATTTTCTCCCTGCAAAAGGCTGGACGGGCTCATCAGCGCACCGGTGGAGAGAAAGAGTATCCGTCTTAATCTCCCTTCCGCCAGCATAGGCAGAAAATGACATGCCAGAACCGATGCAGACGTTCCGCATCCCGAGGCTCCGCTATGGGCATCCTGATTTTTCATATCATAGAGTAAAAGACCGCAATCGTTGTGCAGCGCTTCGGTACCGGGCAACTCCTTTGACAGCATTTCTCGCAGAATGTCCGAGCCTACACGACCAAGGTCGCCTGTTATTATTGCATCAATATTATGGGGATTTTCTCCCGATTCCTCAAAATAGGCGTAAATGCTGTCAAATGCGGCGAATGCCATAGCACCACCCATATTTGCTCCGTCTGAGGTAGAGCCGTCAACAATTCTTCCGGGCATATATTCTGTTATCATAACGTCACCCCGTCCTCTGCAAAGAATAAATGCTCCTGCAGCGGTTGATGTCCATTGCGCAGTAGGTGCTCGCTGTCCTCCGTATTCGATTGGAGTTCTGAACTGTCTCTCTGCTGCCGAGTTATGAGAGCTTGTTACAGCCCCTCCCATCTGCATAGTTTCTGATGAATTCATAAATGCCGATAGGGTCATTATTGATTCAGTACAGGTAGAGCAGGCGCCGTAAATACCGAGGAAGGGGATACCGAAGCTTGAAAGTCCGGTTGATGAGGCAACGCATTGGTTTTGTAAATCTCCTGCCACCAACAGCTCTATATCGCTGTGTGACAATCCGGATTTTGACAGGGCTGTGTTTAACGCAACTCGCCCCATCTCCGCTTCAGCAATTTCCCATGTGGTTTGTCCGAATTTGTCTGACATGTCGCAGAAGTCGAATTTTTCTCCCAGCGGTCCTCGCCTCTCCTCATATCCGCCTACTGCGGCCCAGCTTTTAAAATGAATATCGCTATTAATCTTAGTGATTCTTTTCATAATTATCCTCCAAGCAGACTGTAAATGTAGTATATTACGCCGTAAACAACACCGCTTAACAGTCCGAAAAGTATTACCGGGCCTGCTACGGTATAAATTTTTGCACCAACACCAAGCACGTATCCCTCGCTTTTTGCATCCATAGCCTGACTGACCACGGCATTGGAAAAGCCTGTTACAGGTACCAGAGTTCCTGCACCTGCGTGCTTGGCGATTTTATCGAATATTCCTAGCGCAGTAAGCAATGCTGCAATAAAAATCAAGGTTACCGTAACAACCGTTGAGGACAGCTTTTTATCAAGACCCAGTGTTGTGTAAAGCTCGAATAAAAGCTGTCCTATGACGCAAATCCCCCCTCCAAAAATGAAAGAAAGAATTAAATCTTTGAACAAGCTTGAGCCGGGTGAATGCTTCTTTATCAACTGTTTTTTTGCTTCAGAATTCATAATTTCTCCATAAAATGTAAAGTGTATTTTACTTTTTGTGCTAAAAAACGCACTTTTAATATAATTATTCGATACAAAGGAGAAAAATATTCATGCATAGATAGATGAAGCTAAAAAAGACAAAAAACAACTTTTTTTCATAAAGCATTGATTATTTTGAAAAAGTGTGCTAAAATATTGAAAAAAGCAAAGGAGAGGTAATATGAGCACTGAGTTTAACGAGAAATCCGGAGTTGGCGCTGAGGATACCGGTGATGACGTAAATTACGTTTACAAAAATGTTATGCAGGACAAGCAGCAAAAACGCACGTGGTCTGTCATATCCCTTGCGCTTGCGATTTTGTCTATCCTTCTCGTATATTTTTCCTGGGTGGGACTTATTCTCAGCCTTGCGGCGGGGGTCTGCGCTGTAATTTCGAGGAAAAATCTTGAATATTTTGACAAGCCCTCGCTCTTTGGTCTTATAATTGCTATCTTCGGTGTTGTATTCTCTCTTTCGGGAATAATATTTGCCGACGTGATTAAGACATTCTTTATGTAATCAATATGGAAAATGCGGATTAACCTCCGCATTTTCCTTTTTTTATGTTCTTTTTACTTTATTTGGTATTAATGAGAAATAATTTGTAGTTTTCTATACTTGACTTTTCTTTATTATTATGTTATCATTAAAAAGATGCAACGAAATAAATATTTAATTATTTTAGATCTAATACTAATAAATAAAAATTAAAACTCGCCGTAAAAGCGGCAGAATGGAGAGAAAGCGAATGTTTAGAATAGGAAATTTGAAACTTCCTCACAAAAAGCATACCGCAGACATGAAGGACGCAAGAATTTCTACCCCGAATACTGTAGTTCTTCCTATGTCACAGTACATCGGCGCTCCCGCTCTTCCCATCGTTAAGGTTGGACAGCAGGTTTGCGTCGGAACCAAGGTTGCAGAAGCAGACGGAAAGGTCAGCGCTGCGATCCACTCACCCGTATCGGGTATTGTAAAGAAGATTGGCGATTTTCTTCTCGCCAACGGTAAGAGCTGTCAGGCTATTACTATCGAATCCGATGGAAAGATGACTCTCGATCCCGGCATTACTCCTCCCGTTGTTAACAGTGCAGAGGATCTTTGTCAGGCTATTCGTGAGAGTGGTCTTGTTGGTCTTGGCGGAGCAGGCTTCCCTACTGCAAACAAGCTTGAGAATGCTATTAACAAGAAGATCGATATGATCATTGTTAACGGTGCAGAGTGCGAGCCCTATATTACCATTGATAACCGTACTATGATTGACGGTGCAGAGTATGTTGCTCGCGGCGTAAAGCTTATTGAGAAGTTTATTCCCGGTCCTCAGCAGATAGTTATTGCTATTGAAGAAAATAAGCCTGATGCTATTGCAAAGCTTACCGCACTTCTTAAGGATGATCCTAAGGTGCGTATTGAGGTTCTTCCCTCTATTTATCCTCAGGGAGCAGAGAAGATCCTTATCTACAATCTCACCGGCAGAGTAGTGCCCGAGGGCAAGCTCCCCTCTGACGTTGGATGCGTTATGTTCAACGTAACATCTGTTGCATTTATGGCTCATTACCTTGAGACCGGTATTCCTTTTGTATGGAAGACCGTTACCGTAGACGGCTCTGCTGTTAAGTCACCTAAGAATGTTACCGCTCCCATAGGCACAAGCCTTCGTGATATTCTTACTTTTGCAGATGCAGATTTTAATAATCTCGGCAAGGTGCTTTACGGTGGCCCTATGATGGGTATTGCCGCTTACAATCTTGATGATCCTATCTACAAGAATACCAGCGCGGTTATTGCTCTTAACAAGGCTGATTCTCTTCCCAAGACACAGTATCCCTGTATCCACTGCGGTAAGTGTATTCAGAACTGTCCCGTAGGACTTAATCCTACCGCATTTGTTAAGGCGATGAATATTTCTGACAAAAACGATCGTGCCGCTATGCTTGAGAAGGCGAGCGTGCTCAGCTGTATTGACTGTGGCTGCTGCTCTTACGTTTGTCCCTCTCGCCGTCCTCTTGTTGAAAATAACAAGCTGGCTAAGGCAGATCTGCGCAAGACCCTTGCGTCTAAAAATAATTAAGGAGGTATATTGAGAAATGAATAAGCTTATAGTTTCATCCTCCCCTCACATTAGAACTAATAATGACACACCTCGCATAATGCTGGACGTTATTATTGCTCTTATTCCTGCTCTTATTGCAGGTACTATTATCTACGGCATCCGTTCGCTTCTCGTTGTATTCACCTGTGTGCTTACATCGGTTGTTTCGGAATTCCTCTTCAACCTTGCTACTAAGAGAGAGCAGAGTGTATTTGACTTTACTGCAATAATCACAGGTCTTATCCTCGGTCTTAGCCTTCATGCTAATGCTCCCGTTTGGCAGTGCGTTATCGGCTCTGCGTTCGCAATTATCGTAGTTAAGTGCCTCTTCGGCGGCCTTGGCGCAAACTTTGCTAACCCTGCCGCTACCGCTAGAGTTTTCCTTCTCGTTTGCTTCAGCAGCACTCTTGCCGGTGGTGCAAATCCTGTTGATCTTAAGGCAGGCGCTACTCCCCTTGAGCAGCTTGCAAACGGTGAAAAGCTTCCTGATCTTATGGACATGCTCCTCGGTAACAGAGGCGGCTCTATCGGCGAGGCTTGCATTATCGCTCTCGTTATCGGCTTTGCTTATCTTGTATTCCGTAGAGTAATTCACTTTGAGACTCCCCTTATCATGGTTGCTACCGTTTTCCTTCTTACCCTTATCGTAACAGGTGACGTTAACACAGCTCTTTATCACGTTCTCGGTGGCGGTCTTGTATTCGGTGCTGTATTTATGGCAACCGACTACGTTACTACTCCCATTACCCGTACCGGTAAGATGATCTTTGCTTTCGGCTGCGGTCTCATTACCTTCCTTATCAGAATGTACGGTAACTATCCCGAGGGAGTTTCCTTCGCAATTCTTCTTATGAACATACTTTCTCCCTATATTGAAAGCTGGACTAAACCCAAGGCCTTCGGAAAGAGAGGTAGCAAATAATGGATATTAAAAAATCATTAAAGGACGTAGTAGTTCTCGTAGCTATCTGTTCCTTCTTTGCAGTAGTTCTTGCACTTACCAACTCGGTAACTGCACCTCTTATCGAAAAGCAGATGGCTGCAGCTGCAGATGAAGCTTATATGGCTGTTATGCCCGATGCAAAGGGATTCGAGACTGTTGATCTTACCGGTCTTACTCTTCCCGCTACTGTTATAGAGGCTAAGCGTGAAACAAGCGGCATGGGATATGCCATCAAGCTTGAGACCAAGGGTTATGGCACAGGCATGATTCTTATCGTTGGTGTAAGCGCCGACGGTGTTGTAACCGGTGCAACCTGCGTTACCTCTAACGAAACCAATGGTGACGAGAAGACCTATGGCGGCAACTTTAGTGGTAAGGATATGGCCGGCGTAGAGGCAGTTGAGCTTATTGCAGGCTCCACTATGACCACTAAGGCTTACCGCAGCGCAGTTGTTGACGCTATCAACGCTGCTACTATTCTCGGCGGTGGCTCTGCTGATCTTCGTACCGAAGAAGAAATCGTTAATGATACTCTTCCTGCAGGCGAGGGTAAATTTATTAAGTTTACCGTTGTTGATATTGACGGTAACATATATACCTATGATGATCTTTCCATCAAGGGTATTTACGAGGCAACCAACGGAGCAGGTTATGTTTGTATCGTTGGCAAGGATTATGTTGCTTTTGATGCTGACGGTAATATTTTAAGCGAAGTAAGTGCTGAAAATAAGGAAATCATTGATAACGTTATAGCTAAGATAAGCGCTAACAAGCTTACCAACGTTGATCTGGCAGAATTCAGCGGAATTAATAGTCTTATTACCTCTGTTAAGAAAACAGAAAGCGGTATTTTCGTTATCGACGTAAATGGTGAAGGCTATGGTATTAAGGGTGACATGGACGGATATACTCACGGAAATGGCGAATATATTCGTATTTGTGTTACACTTTCTGCTGAAGGCAGAGTTATTGATTCTGTTGTTCTTTCTCATAGCGAAACTCCCGACTATGTTAAGGACAACCTTGAGGACGGTAAGTATAATTCCAACTTTATCGGTAAGGATCAGACCGAATCCGGTAAGGTTAACGTTGTAGCCGGCTCTACATTAAGTACCAGGGCTTATAAGCAGGCTATTCTTTATGCCTTTGAGGCCTATGTAATCATTGAAGGAGGTGCCAACTAATGAATAAGAACAGTAAGCTTTGGATCGTGCTTAAGGGCATTATCGCAGAGAACCCCGTTCTCGTGCTTATCCTTGGTACCTGTCCTGCTCTTGCAGTTTCCACCAGTATCGTTTCGGCAATATCCATGGGTATTGCCGCAACCCTGGTTCTCGTTTGCTCCAACGTATTCATTTCTCTTCTGAGAAAAATTATTCCTGACACAGTTCGTATCCCCTGCTACATCGTAGTAATTGCGAGCTTTGTTACTATCATTCAGACGCTTCTTCAGGCATACCTTCCCGCAATTTATACTTTGCTCGGCACATGGCTTGCTCTGATAGTAGTTAACTGTATCATTCTCGGTAGAGCTGAGATGTACGCAAGAAAGAACAATCCTCTTGATTCCGCCCTCGACGGTCTTGGAATGGGTATCGGCTTCCTTGTAGCTCTTCTCGGTATGGCGATTATCAGAGAAATTCTCGGTACCGGTGTTATCAACCTTACAGCACTTGGCTTTGAGAGCATCACCATTCCCGTCCTCTCCGAGTACAACATTCCTATTCTTACCTCTGCTCCCGGTGGCTTCCTTGTTTACGGTATCCTCATCGCTATCGTTAATAAGATTGGTCCTAAGGCGGGCTCTGAGAAGAGAAAGAACTTCTCCTGCGAGGGCTGTCCCTCCGCATCTATCTGCGGTAGAGTTTCTTGCTCTGAGAATGCAGAGCTTGTTTCCGCAAGCGAAAATAATACTCTTGTAGAAAAGGAGGAAGCGTAAAATGTTAAAGGAATTAGTTTATATTATTCTTGTCGGTGTATTTGCGAACAACTATGTTCTTCAGCAGACAACCGGTATTTGTCCCTTCCTCGGTGTTTCTAAAAAGTTTGACCAGGCTGCCGGCATGGGCGCTGCGGTTATCTTCGTAATGCTTTGCGCTACTGCAGTTACCTGGCCTATTCAGAAGCTTGTTCTTGAACAGTTTGATCTTGAATATCTTCAGACCATCGTATTCATTCTCGTTATCGCGGCTCTCGTTCAGTTCGTTGAGATCGTGCTGAAGAAGTTTATCCCTGCACTTTATAAGTCGCTGGGTGTATACCTTCCTCTTATCACTACCAACTGTGCGGTTCTCGGTATTGCGATAGACAACCTTTCTTACGACTACGTTAATAATTTCGTAGACGCTATGTTCTCCTCTCTCGGCGTTGGTATCGGCTTCCTTCTTGCGATGGTGCTCTTTGCCGGCGTTCGTTCCAGAATTGAGAACTCTCCCGCACCTAAGGCTATGAAGGGTCTCCCTGTTACCTTAGTTGCCGCTTCTATCGTATCTCTTGCATTCTATGGCTTTGCGGGCGTTATCGACGGCCTGCTTGGCATGTAATTAAGGAGGTATAAAATGGTAACAGCATTAATTGTACTTGCTATTATAGCGCTTGCCTGCGCAATTCTTCTTACACTTTCCGCAACCTTCTTTGCGGTTAAGGAAAATGAGAAGGTTGTTGCGGTTCGTGATTGCCTTCCCGGCGCCAACTGCGGCGCATGTGGTTATTCGGGTTGTGACGGTTATGCAAAGGCTCTCGGTGAGGGTCAGACTGATAACCCCAGCCTTTGTACTCCCGGTGGAGCAGATGTTGCTGCACAGCTTGCAGACATTATGGGCCTTGCTGCCGGCGACGTTGCCGCTAAGGTTGCGTACGTTGCTTGTAACGGCTCCTGTAAGCCCGAGCAGAGAAAGTATGTTTACGACGGTATTAAGACCTGTGTAGCGTCTAAGACCAGCTATGCCGGCGACCGTGAATGTACCTATGCTTGTCTTGGCTACGGTGACTGTGTTGCGGTATGTCCTAAGGATGCTATCGTAATTGATCCCGACAAGGGCATCGCACAGATCGATCCTGCTAAGTGTATCGGCTGCGGCCTTTGCGAAAAGGCTTGTCCCAACAGCATCATTCACCTTGTTAACGATACAACCAGAGTTCTTGTTAAGTGCTCCAGCCACGATAAGGGCGCTGTTGTTCGTAAGTTCTGTCCCGACGGCTGTATCGGCTGTATGAAGTGTCAGAAGACCTGTCCCGAGGGGGCTATCAAGGTTGAGAATAACCTTGCGGTTATCGATTATGATAAGTGTACCGGCTGCGGTGCTTGTCATGACGTATGTCCCGTTAAGTGTATCCACCTTGAGAACCTTGTTTGCGGAACTCATCTTTAATATTTTGTATTAAGTGACATTAGATGTTCGGGGCCTGCGGTATATCCCTCGCCCCGAATATACTTTAAAACAGAAAGGAGATAAAAAATGCTTAAAAAGATTCTTGAAAACAAAAAGCTGAGATCGGATATCATCCTTATCGCTGCAGCTTTATTTGTTGGTCTTGTTGCATTGCTTGTTGCTTTTCTGCTTAGAGAGGACGGCTCAAGGGTAGTCGTATCGGTTGACGGCAAGAAGGTTGCTGAGTATTCTCTGAATGTGGACGGCACCTATTACCTTAACGACGGCACTAACGTTCTGGTTATCGAGGACGGATATGCTTATATGAAGGAGGCTAACTGTCCGGGTTTCCAGGATTGCGTGGAGAAGGGGAAAATCTCCTACGTCGGTCAGTCCATAACCTGTCTGCCCAACAAGGTCATTGTTGAAATAGTTGGCGAGGGGGAGGAAATTCTGTCATGACAAAGAAGCCATTTAAGCTCACCACAAGACAGATGGTCACCCTGTCGGCGCTCATTGCAGTGGCTATGATACTCTCCTACATTGAGTCGCTTATTCCTGCATTTGTTGCCGTTCCGGGTGTTAAGATCGGCCTTTCCAATATTGCGACCGTTTTCGCCCTTTATACACTTGGTTGGCCTTACGCAATATGCGTTTCGGTTGTCAGAGTGCTTTTATCTGCTCTTCTGTTTGGCAATTTTGTTAGCCTTATATACAGTTTATCCGGTGCAGCTCTCGCTCTTACTGCAATGATTTTACTTAAGAAGATTGACAGCTTTTCTTCTATCGGCGTCAGCGTTGCGGGTGGTGTGTGCCATAATGCAGGTCAGATAATTGCCGCTTGTATAGTGATGGAAACTGCAGCTATCGCTCTGTATATTATTCCGCTTATCGTTTCGGGCACTATTGCCGGTGTGGTTATCGGTCTTGCCGCCGGAAATTTGGTAGAAAGAATAAAAAAATATCTCTAAAAGCTCTCTTGGGTAGACGAAAAATGCCAGGAGGGCTTTATTTTTATTTTTTTATTCCTTTTACTATATATTTATTTGACAAATAATAGATAATATGTTAAAATATAAAAGGCGCACAACCGCCGCTGCGCTTGCCGCTTATGCGGACAAAATAAGGCGGAGAATGAAAAAAACAATGAAACTGAACTACAAGAGAACGATACTTGTGGGCTTTGCGTTCTTCCTGATCAGCGCTTTCTGGCAGGCATACGATGCAATAGTTCCGCTTATTCTGACCAATCATTACGGTCTCCCTCAGTCCATATCCGGCGTTGTAATGTCGGTGGATAACATTCTTGCTGTATTTATGCTTCCTGTATTCGGCGCGCTGTCGGATAAGATAATGACAAGATTCGGTAAGCGTACTCCCTTTATTTTTGTGGGTACAATAGCTGCTGTATTGGCATTTATTTCGCTTACCCTTATTGATTCATATCAGCTTTCCGCTGTGCTTGATGCGGGTATTGCAGAGAAATATCAGACCGCTGCAGATCTTCTTAAAGTAGCAAATGCTACACTTAAGGAAGCCGGCAAGGCAGGAAACGCTGCTGCTGTTGAGGCTGCACAGCAGTCTATCGCTCAGATCAACCTTACTATTGATGCTATTAGAGAGGAAACTCTTAAGATAACTCTTGGCAACCTTTGGCCTCTCATAGGCTTTATCGGCATTCTTCTTATTACTCTTATTTCCATGGCTACCTTCCGCTCTCCTGCAGTTGCTCTTATGCCCGACGTAACAATTAAGCCCCTCCGCTCTAAGGGTAACGCTATAATCAACCTTATGGGTACTGCCGGCGGTATTCTCGTTCTTGTACTTGGTATGGTATTCAAGACCTCTGGTAATAAATATATGCAGTATACCGGCTACGTTGTGGCTGTATGTGCTATTATGATTACCGGTCTTATCATATTCCTTACTACTGTAAGAGAGAAAAAGTGGGCAGAGGAAATGGAGGATCAGACTAAGGCCCTTGGACTTGAGGAAGCTCCTGCAGAAGAAGTAGTTACTACAAATAAGAGATCGCTCAGTAAGGCAGAGATGAAGTCACTTCTTCTTATCTTGGCATCTGTTGCGCTCTGGTACATCGGATATAACTCTATTACAAGTAAGTATTCTGTTTATGCTACCAACGTACTCTTCTTCGACTTTAACTTTACTCTTATTATTGCTCAAGCGGCTGCAGTCGTAGCTTATATTCCCGTAGGTATTATTGCATCTAAGATCGGTAGAAGAAGGACTATTCTTGCCGGTATTACACTGCTTGCATCGGCGTTCTTTATCGGTAATTTCATAAGCTTTGATACACCCGAGCTTGTTATGTATCCTGTATTCATCCTTGCAGGTATCGGTTGGGCTACCATTAACGTAAACTCCTTCCCCATGGTTGTTGAGCTTGCTAAGGGTGGCGAGGTTGGTAAGTATACCGGATATTATTACACCGCTTCTATGGCTGCGCAGATTGTTGCACCCATTCTTTCTGGTGTGCTTTACGATGCATTTGACGTTATTACCGGCGGTAACGGTATGAGAACGGTATTCTTCGCATTCGGTACTCTGTTTGTAGCGGCATCCTTTGTAACTATGTTCTTTGTTAAGCACGGCGATGCAAAGGCTGAGAAGGTTAATGCTCTCGAGGCTCTTGGCGGCGCAGACGATTAATTTATTTTGATTTGAAAAGAGAATTTATATGATAGCCATACCAATCGTGGTAGTCCTTCTGATTTTGCTCTATCTGTTTATGATAGCTCCCAAAAACAGGAAGGATATGGAAAAATTTAAGACTGTTATGTATGCTCACAGAGGTCTGCATAACAACGAGAGGGCAGAAAATTCTATGTCCGCCTTTCGTGCTGCTGTAGATGCGGGATACGGCATTGAGCTTGACGTTCGTCTTTCGTGCGACGGTCAGCTTGTAGTATTCCATGACGATACCCTTGACCGTGTGTGCGGCAGAGAGGGAAAGGTTATTGATTTTACTGCAGAGGAGCTCTCCGGCTTTAAGCTCTGCGGTACCGAGGACGGTATTCCTCTTTTCTCGGATGTGCTTAAGCTTGTTGACGGAAAGATTCCCCTGCTTGTTGAGATTAAGGAGAACGCCGGCGATTCCTCGGTTTCTAGGGCTACCTGTGAGATGTTGAAAAATTATACAGGCGACTTTATTGTCGAGTCCTTTAATCCCATGTCGCTGAATGTGGTAAAGCAAAATCTTCCCGACGTATCGCGCGGCATTCTTTCTCACCGCTATTTTGAGCAGAAGAAGTTTAGAAAGCCTTTGTTTTTCCTTCTTCAGTCATTACTTCTCAATTTTATTTGCCGTCCCGCCTTTATCGCCTACGAGCATAATCATGCAAAGGCCTTTGGCCTTCGCTTCGTTCGCAGATTTTTCGGTACGCCTACCATTGCCTGGACTGTTCGCTCGGCAGAGGAGGAGCAGATCGCTCGCAAAAATGGGTTTGACGGAATTATCTTTGAGAATTATATACCCTAACTAAAAAACGGTCGATCAGCACTGTGCCCTCTGAAGACATAATGCTTGTCGACCGTTTTTCTGTCTTAAAACCGGGTAAAAAATTGCCTTGATTCCCATTTCATTGTGAAAAAGCCACACTTTTTTGATGTTTTAGGGTAAAAATGACGAAAAAGTTAATAATTTTTAATAATTTTTAAGAAATAGACTTGAAAAATGTGAGAAAATAGTGTACAATATCTATGGTTAAAGATATGCTTATCCGTACCCAAAATACAAAAGGAGGAGATCGCCCGTGGGAAATAGAATCAATATGTCCTTTTTCAAGGCATATATAGAGCTGGACAAGGCTTGTTCTGAAAAGCTCGACACACAGAAAAGCGGCGTTTCCGCCTATATAGGAAGGCTTGTTGAGCTTAGATTTGCTCCCGAAAGAAGCGAGGTTCTTCCTAAGCTTATTAAGTATAGAAATCTCAGAAACGCTATGGCGCACGAGGAAAACGCCTTTGCCGATATAAGTGAGATCGACAAGGAGGACGTAAAGTGGATCAACCGCTTTACCAAGAGCGTAAACCAAAAGCGTGATCCCGTTTCTCGCTATGAGCGCAAGGCTCGCAGTTATTCTATCTGGAGAAAGATACGTGCAGCTCTTTTTGCTGTTCTTGGCATCGGTTTTGCTGTGGCGGCATACTTTATTTTGAAATCTATCGGTATTATATAATATTCAAAAAGTGCCATCCGATTCGGATGGCACTTTTTCTTTTTGAACTAAATTTTTACGTTAAAACGATGCTTACAACAGGGGCATACAACTGTATGCTCACCCTTTTCTCTCGGTAGGCGAAGATTGTTTTTACAGGAGGGGCATTTTTTGTATACGTGGGTCTTGCGATCCCTTCTTTTGCACTTTTGAAGATTTATCAGTTTTTTAGGCTTTTCGATAAATCTGATAAATTTCTCGTTTTCTTGCTGCCTTTTGTAAATATTTCTTGACATTACGCG
Source organism: Clostridia bacterium (assembly GCA_017646745.1). GTDB lineage: Bacteria > Bacillota > Clostridia > Oscillospirales > CAG-272 > UBA1740. The sequence continues at coordinate 3,935 of JAGCLY010000033.1, read as the reverse complement.
TGAAAAAGCGTAAATAAATATAACAACCTCTAGAATAGACAGTACGTATAAATTAAAGAAAAGATTGATTACAATAAGAATAAAGCATATAGCCAGAAGAAAATAGTACAGCCTGTCAAAACCGTATCTGTCCGCCATAAACATGGCAATACGCTCTCTAAGCGAGGGGCGTCGGTTATAATTTCTCATAGGATACTCCTGCTTTGGTGTTGTGTGATCTAATTATACACCACTATAAGATGTTAGTCAACCTTAATAGATAGTTGTTTACAATCACTTTGACGAAAGTTAACAGTTTATTTAATAAAGCTTGATGTCAAACACAGAGATCAGGCCTTTTTCTTGAGCTTGCCGATAATGCCGTATGCAATACAGCCGAGGCAGAGGGCTACTATAGATGTGAATATAAGGATAGCGCAGTTCATAAAGAAGGCCTCGGGAAGTATACGGATTACTGCGTCGTCATACCAGCTGAAAAGCCAGTTGTCCTTGCCGGGGAAGAATAGTTTATGGAAAACAGTAAACGCCTTATCAAAATCTATTGCTACAAGACCGCCTATTACGGCAAAGCCGCCGAGAGTATACGCGCCCGAGCAAAAGGCTATATTCATTCCGAAGGGACGCCAAAGCTCGAAAATCCCCTTCTTATTTAATATAATCAGCGTGACGAAGCCTGCGAGAGAAATTATAAATGCCCATGCGTTCAGGTCGAACAGCACCTTACAGTCGACAAAATGGGATTTGCCGTTCTCGCTATAGGGGAAATCTCCTGTGCCAAATTCATTTCCGGGAACGGTAAGGTAGTCAAGCAGCTCGTTGTATGCCTCAAGAATGGTGTCACGGTCTGCGCCCGAATATTCCTCTATTTCAAGGTAGTCGATCTGCATGTAATAGAAGGGTCTGAAGTAAATAGGCAGACCGATAGAGAATGTAATTATAAGTATTGCGATGAAAAAGCCGAGAAGGCCGCTCAAAAGCTTGTTTTTCATAATAATGCTTCCTTTATATTAGTATAAGGATATTTTACCACACAGCGAGAAAATTGTCAATGAAAAAGGAACGGCATTGCCGTTCCTTTTTTTAAAACTCTATTAATTATACACCCGAGTATGCAGCAAAGCCGCAGTCGATGGGAAGCACTACGCCGGTGATAGCAGAAGCGGACTTGTCATCGGTGAGGAAGAACAGACCGCCGAGAAGCTCCTCGGAATCAACAAAGCGGCCCATAGGAGTGCCGTTAAGGATCTTAGCAGAGCGAGCGGTGGGAGTGCCGTCCTCGTTGAAGAGAAGCGCACGGTTCTGGTTGGAAACAAGGAAACCGGGAGCGATAGCATTGCAACGGATGCCGGTGCCTGCAAAGTGAGTTGCAAGCCACTGGGTGAAGTTGGAAATACCGGCCTTTGCTGCAGAGTATGCAGGAATCTTGGTAAGAGGAATGTAAGCGTTCATAGAGGAAATGTTAAGGATGTTACCGCACTTACGCTCTACCATATCCTTTGCAAAGGTCTGGGTGGGAAGGAGAGTACCCTGGAAGTTGAGCTTGAATACGAAGTCAACACCGTTAGGATCAAGGTCGAAGAAGGACTTGCCACCCTCCTTAGCCTCGTGTTGATACTCGTTATCTGTGGTAGCTCGGGGATTGTTACCGCCTGCACCGTTGATAAGAATATCACAGGGACCGAGATCCTTGAGAACTGCCTGGTGAACCTCCTCAAGAGCTACGGGATCAAGAACGTTTGCCTTGTAGCCTATGCAGGTAAAGCCCTCTGCGGTAAGCTCCTCTGCAAGCTTCTTTACTGCATCCTCGTTAAGGTCGAGAGCAGCAACCTTTGCACCTGCCTGTGCGTATGCACGAGCCATATCGCCGCAAAGAACGCCGCCTGCACCAGTAACAACTACAACCTTACCGGAAAAATCTACGTTAAGGGGAAGATTAATCATTATTCGTTGCCTCCAAAAATATTAGTTAAGCTTGTCGAGCATATCCCATACGCCGAGCATATACATAATGCCGAGCGCACGGTCGTAAAGACCGTAGCCGGGACGCACGTTTCCGGGACCCTCGTCCCAGAGATGTCTGCCGTGGTCGGGGCGGATATAGCCTTTGTAGCCACAGTCGTGGTATGCCTTGAGAATGTCAAGAATACCGGTGTCGCCGTCACAGTCTCTGTGGCTGGCCTCGGAGAAGTCACCGTTCTCAAAGTGCTTTACGTTTCTGATGTGAGCAAATGCGATTCTGTCGCAGTGCTTTCTTACAATGTCAGCAACTCTGTTCTCGGGATTCGCGTTAAGGCTACCGGAGCAGAGGGTAAGGCAGTTGTATTCATCGTCAACCATAGACAGGAATCTGTCGATGCTGGGGCCGTCTACGAGCAGACGGGGAAGACCGAAGATATCCCAGGGCGGATCGTCCATATGGATAGCCATCTTGATGTCGCACTCACGGCAGGTGGGCATAATTGCCTCGAGGAAGTACTTAAGGTTGCCCCAAAGCTTCTCGTGGTCAACGTCTGCGTATGCCTTGAACAGCTCGTCGAGCTTCGCCATTCTCTCAGGCTCCCAGCCGGGGAAGGACATGTTGTACTTTTCGGTGAAATCAAGGATGTACTTAGCCATTGCATTGTAGTCATCCTGGATCATACCCTTCTCATAGAAGAGGGCGGTAGAACCGTCGCCTACCTCATGGAAGAGATTACTTCTTGTCCAGTCGAAGATGGGCATGAAGTTGTAGCAGATTACCTTTACTCCGAACTTAGAGAGGTTGCGGATGGTCTGCTTGTAGTTCTCGATGTACTGGTCACGAGAGGGAAGGCCAATCTTGATGTCGTCGTGAACGTTTACCGATTCAACAACGTCACCGTTGAAGCCGTATGCATGGAGCTGGTCCATTACGGTAGCGATTTCTTCTTCCTGCCAGATCTCGCCGGGCATCTTGCTGTGAAGCGCCCATACGATACCTTCAACACCGGGAATCTGCTTGATGTCAGAGAGCTTGATACGGTCGTTACCTTCGCCGTACCAACGGAATGTCATTTGCATAGTATTGACTCCTTTCTCATAGGTGTAAATAATTTGTTATTTTATTATTTTTTCAAGTTCTTGGGTTTTCTGATCTTGTTGAGCTGCTTGTTGAGCTTAAGGAGCTCCTCCTTGGTGAAGGAGATGTTAGCCATACCTACCATAGAGGTAAGTCTGAGAACGGTAAAGCCACCCATCATCTGCATAAGACCGCCGCCTGCGCTCATATCAATATCAAAGCCGCCTTCCTTCTTTTCGCTCTTACCCTTCTTGTTTGCATCCATCTTTTTCTTAAGAGAGAGACCGAGCTTTGCGAACCAGAGCTTACCTCTGAAGCAGCTCATAATGTCCTTAAGGGTATCGTTAAGACAGTAGCGTCCTTCGGGAGCGTCAATATCGAACCAGTTGAGAATTGCACCCTTCTCTACAAGGCGATATGCCTCGTTGAAAGTGTCAACCTTGTTGATAGTGCTCTCATCGGAGTATTCACCTGCAACAGCCTTAAGGTTGGAGGTGCCAACGTTGGGAACGTCGAAGTAGAAGAAGTGGTCGGGTGCGCTCTTCTTGCCAATGGACTTGCCGTTAACAAAGAGCTCTACCTCAGGAAGGTTGGAGTAAACGGTTACCTTTGTTACATCCTCAACACGGTCAACGTATCTCTTGGAGCAGATGTGAACGAAGGGAGCCTCCTCAGGGGAACGGAGCCATGCCTTGTAAGCGTAGAAGGAGTCCTTCTTATACTTACGGTCCATGGTCATAAGACCCTTGTGGTTCTGTCCGTTCTCGCCGCCCTCAGCTCTTGCGTCAGCGCCGAAGTCGAACATATTCCATACGTGGGTAGCCCACATGAAAGGTCTGGTATAGAGCTGCTTGATGAGCTCCTCGTGGTAGAATGCCTGATATTCCTCGGTGTAGTC
>JAGCLY010000004.1 GCA_017646745.1 Clostridia bacterium | reverse complement strand
TTCGGTTTTCTATGGGCATTTGTCCATTACCGACATGCACCTCTAGCTCAGTTGGTAGAGCAACTGACTCTTAATCAGTGGGTCCAGGGTTCGAGTCCCTGGAGGTGCACCACTCTATTCCTCGATAGCTCAGTCGGTAGAGCGCATGACTGTTAATCATGATGTCACTGGTTCGAGCCCAGTTCGGGGAGCCATAAAGCAGTTCTGAAAGGAACTGCTTTTTTTCTTTTGCTCCCCAACCGGCTCTCACCAGATGATGTTTGCTTCGCAAACGGTCACTGGTTCCGCCTTGCGCCCGTCCACTTTTGTGTCGCATAACTTCACAAGGCAAGCCTTGTTTGTTCTGCTCGCAACGTGGGACATCGCTTCGTCGAAAACAACATTTAGTTGTTTTTGCCTCGCTCTCCCAGTTCGGGGAGTAAAATGAAGCACTCACAAATGTGGGTGCTTTTTTGTTTACCTTTTAATATTATTAAGGGCTCGAACGTTGCAGTGACATCAACTTAACAGATCATTGTTCGCTATGCGAACTGACTGTGAAGGGACTACCGTGCAGTTAGATTAGCAATAATTTCAAGTCGCAATACTAATTCGGTGGTATTCCCACGGCTTAACGCTCAATACCGCAAGCGGTATGCACGGGTCCAGATAATCAGCTTTTTTTTAATTGTATATAAATACCTTTGGTTGACAATGAATAGTCTGTTTGATATAACATACTAAAGAAAGATATATAGGGATGATATTGTTGAGTTCTTAAAGTAGAAGTCCAAGCTGCAATGATACATAAAAGCTCCTTGAATTCAACAAAAATTATTAATAGATAAAGTTATAAAAAAGGCGGTTTGCGTGGTGCAAACCGCCTTAAATGTTGCGTGTTGTTTACAAATGTGAGTATTATACGTGGGTTTTCTCTTTTTCTTCTACCTTGGTGGAAGCGTTTTTCTTCTTGAATCTGAAGATCTGATTTCTGAAGAGAATAATGTTCATCACAAGGAAGAATGCCACAAGGATGCCGAGAGTAAGCTCGGGCTTACCGGGCGCCATATTGGCAAGAAGCATAAGAGGGAAACCGAACACGATCGCAGGGAAGTTCTGGTAAACCATATTGTCGGCAGCGGGAGTTTTAAATTCACTGTCAACCTCACGAAGGAGGATGGTACCCGTACTTGCTGTGCCGGTAAGCATACCGTACATCATAAGGAATTGTTCTTCCTCGTAGTCGGGGAAGAGCTTTTTACATATGATACGAAGGTAAATATAGGTAACCAGAAGGCCGACCGCACCGAGAATAATTACGATACTCCAATAGCTCTCCAGTTCATCAAGTCTGATGGCTGCAACGCCTGCAACGACCATCAGATCAAAGAAGAAGTTTGAGGTACGGGTCATAAGGAAATTGCTTATGTATTTTCTATGCATAAGGCCGGTCTTACGAAGCAGGTTAACAACGCTCTTAACGATGGTAGCGCCTACTACACCAAGAAGGAAGTTGAATCCGTAGATTGTCGCCTTCATATTGGGAAGAGCCATGCCGAGCAGATACATAAATATGTAAGAAATGGCATAAGCGATGATAATGAAGGAAATCTGGATAGTCATTTTATCCACGCTCTCCTGCATGGGAATCTCATCGGGATCCTCGAAGGGCTCGTGATAGTCGCTGCCGTCGGCTCTAACGGATTTCTTAAGCTTACCGCTTGCCTTTCTGATGTTCAGATGAACTACACCGCCAAGTGCTGCCGAGATAAATCCAAGTGCCGCAATGGTAAGTCCGAATGCCGCGCCGCCCTGGAAGCCCTGTTCCTCGTAGATTATACCGTAGTTAAGTGCCTGACCTGTACCCTGACCGTAGCCAAAGGGAAGGATAAGGCCGGCCGCCTTGAAGAATCCGGGCATAAAGGTAAGTGCCGCAATAATAGTGATAGCCATACCGAACACACCCTGAAGAAGGTATGTAGACACGGTGGTTACACCGGTGTCGAATATTTCGTTAAGTCTTTTTTTGTTCACGGGCTTGTCACTGGACTTAAGAGAGGATGCTATAAATCCGAGTGCAAGTGCATGGTATGTGATGATTTCAAGATTTGCAGTTCCGTTGCCGCCGAAGATAGGCTCGTCAAACATAACGTTGCCTGTAATCGCCTTATAGATTGCTGCAAAGATAAGCAATACCGATCCTCCGATAACAGAGGTAGGTATAAGCGATTCTCGAAGAAGCGGAATCTTTCTTCTTAAAGTATTGCCCACAAGTAGGCTTCCTGTCAATATTGCAAAGAGCATTATCCAGCTCCAAACATCAGAGTCCCAAAAATGTATCATTTTCGTCTCCTTTCAGTATGTTTTTATATCTGTGGAATATATGTACAAACTTAAGGGCGCAGAAGCGCTTATCTCCCTTAAGCTGATAGATTTTTCCACCGTGGTAGATGTTAAGCTTGTTTCTGCCGAGGACGGTGACTGCGGTTGTTTCATCAAAGAGGAAATCCTGCTGAGCATCGCCTTCCTTGTAAGAAATGTTGATCCTGTTACCGTAAAGTGTTATATCAGCCTGGGGATAAAGGAGAGTTTTGCTTACTCCTGCAATAACCTCTTTAACCTCGGCGTGATCCTCGTACATTGGGGTGTCGTGGTATGGGGTGAGATCAAGGCTGTTAACAAAATTCTCCTGCGCCTTATACCAGTCGAGCATAAATTTGTGAGGGAAATCACAGTTGATGCCCTTAAGCTCCTTGGTGGGCAGGTATCTTACCTTTTTGCCGCACCTTTTACATTCGATAACGTCGCCGTTGCTTTCAATGGTGGTAAGACCGCAGTCGGGACAGGTATAAATAGCTCGCTCTACGTATTCGGCAAGCTTTTTGTGCTTGAACTGTGCGTCGGCAACGGCCTCGTTCTGATAAAGACCTGTGCGAATAATATCGAAAAGCTCATCGTCGCTGAGGTTGTTATATTCCTCGGGCTTGATTACACGGGAAACGTAGCCACACATTTTACCCTTGCGGGTAACGTCACTCCATCTGGGCTGAACGCCGTAGCCGCCCTCAAGACGGTAGAGAACGATGGGAACTCCCATTTTTCTCGCCAAGGGGGCAATGGTGGGGCTCATAAATACAGTTTCGCCGCTGTAGGTTCTGTTGCCCTCGGGAGCGATAGCAATAGAGCCGCCCTCCCTTATTACACGTATGCAGTTAAGTATGGCCTTAACGTCGGTGGTCTGCTTTTTGATCGGAATGGGCTCGACAAGGTATTTTATCAGAGATGATACCCAGCCGTTGGAGAAGAGATCCTCGCTGGCCAGATAGTATATAGGCTGCCTGAAGGCAAGGCCAACAAAGAATTGGTCAAAGGCTGTCTGATGATTGTAGAGAACGAGGCAGGGCTCCTTGTGAGGATACTTCTTTATTTTAATTCCGTATTTTATTTTACAGAGAAGATGAACAGGGTGTCTTAAAATAAGATGAACTACCTTGTGTCGGAATTTCATCCATTTTTTGTTTTTCTTTTTTGCTTGCTTCATAAGGACCTCCTTTAGTAAGCACAGTCCAATTATACAATATTTTGCCTTAATCGTCAAGAAAAAACAGATTTTGTTAACAAAATAGAAATATTTTACCCCTTATTTTGTGTTATAATTTATAAGTAAACGGTGAAAAAACTCTTTTTTGTGAATTAAGAAAGGAACTAAACAATGAACTTTTTGCTTCAAGCATCGACCGAATCAAGCTCGGATAAGTGGTCTGTCGTTATAGATACTATTGTTTCATGGTGCTTTAATACGGGTATTAAAATTATCATTTCGTTGCTGATACTTTTTATCAGCTTCCGCATTATTAACGCTACCGCAAGGAAAATACAAAACAGACTTAACAAGAGTGAAAAGGCCGACAAAACTTTAGTTAAGACCCTTAGCTATATTGGCAAAACAGGTGCAAAGATAATAGTTGTTATCTGCCTTGTGGGTTATCTCGGCATTGATACCAGCGGTCTTACCGCCCTGGTGACATCTTTGGGTGTGTGCGCAGGTCTTGCTGTAAACGGCGCCCTGTCTAATCTTGCGGGAGGTGTGATAATACTCTTCACCAGACCCTTTAGAGTTGACGATTATATTGAGGTTGTAGATGGCGGAATTTCCGGTACGGTAGAGGATATACAGATCGTATGCACCAAGCTTCGTACACCCGATAACAAGGTTATTTACGCTCCTAATGGAACTCTTTCAAACTCGAATATTATTAACTACTCCGAGAAGGATACCAGAAGGGTTGATTTCAGCTTTGATATTGCTTACGACAACGATTTTGAGATGGCGAAGCAGCTCGTTGCATCTGTATGCGCATCTCACGAGCTTGCTCTTGCGGACCCTGCGCCTATGGTCAGAGTTTCGGAGCACGGTCAGAGCAGTATTAAAATTACCGCCCGCGTTTGGGTGAAAAACGACGATTATTGGACTGTAAAGTTTGATGTGCTCGAGAGGGTTAAAAAGCTCTTTGATGAAAGTGGAATCACCATTCCGTACAATCAGCTTGACGTACATCTTAAGAACGACTGATATAGCATATCACATTTTATAAATTAGGTGATTTTATGGCAGAGATATGGGATCTCGTTGACTGTGACGGTAACAAGGTCGGAATAAAATGGACAAGAGCAGAGCAGAGCAATATACCCAAGGGGTTTTACCACCCATGCGTTGAGGTGTGGGTAAGGGTAGGTGACAGATTGCTTATTACAAGGCGACACCCCAACAAGAGCGAGGGATTAAAGTATGACTGCCCGGGCGGAGCTGTTCTTTCGGGTGAGAGCATGGTAGAGGGCGCTCTGCGTGAGCTTGGCGAGGAGGTCGGAATATCTGCCGACGTCAGCAGACTCAGCTATCTCGGCGCTCTGCTTGGTCGCACAGCCTATGCGGAGTCATATATTGTTAGGCTTGATTCCTTGCCCGAGCTTAGACTCCAGGAGAGCGAGGTCGTTGGTTACAGGCTGGTTACGGCACAGGAGCTTGAGGATATGGCCGATCAGCTGACCTATGGAACATACGCAAGATACGGCATCTACAAGAAAAAGATTTTTGAATAATAAAACGGGTATCTCATTTTGATTTGGGATACCCGACTTATATAAATATCTTTTTTTATATTGACTTTTTTTCATACAGGTGATATAATGAGTATAGTATGATGAAAAGGTCGAAGGCCTTTTTTACTACATTAATTGAAACAGAAATCGACAATTTTCAAAATATTCTTTGAAAGGAAAAAATAAAATGATTGATATAGAGCGTAGCAAAGCAACTCTGCTCTCCGCATTGATTGCGATTTTGGTTATTATCCTCGTATACACCCTTTTCACACCGGTTGACCTTGTGTTTATGAATGGAGAGGATGAGGTTGCCTATAAGGCAAACGTTATGATCTTCTCGGATCTTGAGCTTGATGCTGAGGATATTAAGTGCGATAATTGCACCGAGGGAAAAGGCTATACATACACCTCCGGCGGTCAGCAGAAGGATTTTAACGCTGATTTTGGCTTCAGACTTGAGATTGCGAAAACAACCCTTACAAACTTCTTTACCTTTAATTGGACCGATGACGCTAACGTTATCGTTCTTCAGGCAAAGTAATTTATTAGATAATGTCAAATATCCTCCCGTCTTGCGGGAGGATATTTCTGTATTATCATATTGATAGTGTAGCTTTTTGGTACATTTTCCGGTAAAAGAAATATTAAAAAACGGCGAGGTGAACTCGCCGTTTTCTGCTATTTATTTTGTAGGAAATGCCTTTTCGTAGGCGGATTTTGCGCCCATGATAACGTTGCCAAGGCCGCCTGTGTTTTCCGATTGCTGACCAACGAACCACAGACCCTCAACGGGTGTCTTATGCGTGGGGTTCTTCTGATTCCAGATGGGAACCACTCCGCCGAAGGAGGATTTTTTCATATGAGTATACTCACTGTAATCCCTGGCTGTCATGATTTTCATGGTTGTAATATGCTCGGACAGGCCGGGGAGCTGCTTTTCTGCCAGATGAATAAGTTTTTCTGCGTATTCCTGCTTTTTTGACTCCCAGTCTCCGTCCTTAAGCGTATCCGGAGCAACGGTGTATATGGTTACACAGTGCTTGCCCTCGGGGGCAAATTCGGGAGCATGATCAGAGGGAACGAAGATGAGATAACCGTCGTTGCCCTCGTGATATTCGCCGGAACGAAGCTTTTTTGTCGCTGCGTGAAGGTCGTACATTCCGTAGCAGTAGACCAGAGCCGAACGCAGATGCTGCATGGGGTCGAAATCAACGCCCAGATGAAGCATAAATACTGCCTCCATGGGACGGAATGTGTCTAGGATCTCGCGGTATTCATCATTGAGGTGCTCTTGTCCGACGGTATCGTAGAAGAAATCTCGTCCTGCGCCACAGCCCACAACAATATCACAGCTATCGACCTCGCCGTTCTGAAGCCTTGTTCCTTTGACCTTACCGTTTTCAACGATGACCTTATCAACCACGGTGTTATATACTATTTTTCCGCCGTGGGAGGTTATATAGTCGGCAAGCGACTCGGGTATCTTCTGACATCCGCCCTGAATATAGCAATATCCGGGGTAATACTTCTTGCCGTTTTTGTCGAGAGGGATGCGCTTGTCAAAGGCGGTTTCAAAGTTGGTGAAAACTACTCCGAGTCCCTGTGCCTCTGCGGGATCTGCGCAGAAATCCGCCCATATTCCGGTGTAGAGGGTACAGATTTTCTCTGATTTAAAGAAGTGACGTGTAAGCTCATCTGCATTCATCCCCGCATATTTCTTTATCTTCAAAAATGCAAGGGCAAGGCGGATTTTGTTAATCAAGGTTTGATTTTCGCCTGCGATAAAGCGCAGTCTCATTACGTCATCGTAAAATTTGTAATATCTGTCTATGCCGCGCGCCTCCTCGGGAAATAGCTCCTTCAGTCTGTCTCTGCGCCAATAGGGACCCTTATATTCCTCGGGGGTGATCATATCGTAGTCGGGCATAATTATATCTCTGTCGGCGCGAACGGTGTCGAGATGTATGCCGAGTGATGCCAAAAATTCGTATATGGGCTCCCCCTCGAGCATATCACCGATAAGCAGGGGACCCTGCTCGAATTTGTAGCCATCATGCTCAAGCAGGGCAACTACACCGCCCGGTCGGGAATTTTTATCGTATATAGTTACCCGATGACCGTCGCGGGCAGCCATTGCACCAAAGGTCAGGCCGCCGAGACCTGCGCCGATGATATTTATTTTCATTTTATCTCTGCCTCCGAGTTTTCCTTTGCTGCTCTTCTTTCCTGAAGCTGCCTCATTACCTCGGCGTGAGATGCCTTGGTGATAGGGTACTTAAGAAGCATAGGAACACAGATAAGGAGGAATATGGCGGGAATAAGGGCAAACATGATTCTGATTGCCAGAACCGCGCCGTCGGGCTGCCCTGCACTGGCTTGCTCAAGGTTATCGATATATCCGCCGAGCTCCAGACCCCATCCGCATGCGGCCGACGCGAGCGCACCGGTTATCTTACCCGAGGTTGCGTGCACACCGTAGTAAACGCCCTCACGGCGCTCTCCGGTCATAAGCTCGTCATACTCAATAACGTCGGGGATCATAGAGTGGGGGCATACCCACTGTGCCGAGAATCCGAGACCGGCGATCGCCGCAAGAATGAAAACGAGGGGTGTCGGGCCCTTGGGGAGAAGAAATACTCCAATCAGCGCCGCAGATGCGATGCTGAGACCGAGAGCGTAGGTGTTTGCCTTACCGATCTTGCCGGACAGTATACCGCAGGGAACGAGGAATACTGCCAGAGTACCCATCATTGCCAGCATTACGAACAGACCGGATTCCTCCATATGTACCTGGTGGGCTATGTAGTAGTTCAGCATGGTCGTTACCATGGTGAAGCTGATAGACATAATGGACGTGATGATCACGTACATAACGAAGGGCTTATTTTTAAATGTAGAAATAATCGACTTGAAGGGTGGGAGCTCGGAGGGCTTGGATTCCACAGCCGGCTCGTATTTAAGGAACAGACCGGGTATAAGCATGGAAATTCCACCGAGAACACCAAAGGTAAGAGCAACCAGACTCCAGCCCTGTGCAAGGGAAACGTTAAACAGGTTGCTGTAAACATCTGCCAGAACTCCGCTGACACCTGCGCCTGCAATATAACCGATAACCGAGAATACCATTCTGTAGGTGGAAAGCGAGGTTCTCTCGTTATAATCCTCGGTGATCTCTGCCGTCATAGCAGAGTATGCGGTTGATGTCAGGGTGTGGAAGGTGTCGAAGAGAATAAAGCTGCCGATAATGAGGAAGAAGTATGCCGTATTTCCAAGTCCCTGGGGAATGGAGAATACGCCCCAGAATGAGAGGGCAAAGGGTAGTGCGCCGAAGATAAGATAAGGTCTGCGCTTGCCCCATCTGGACTTTGTCTTGTCCTCAAGGTAGCCGAAAAGTGTATCGTTAATAAGGTCCCATGTGATTTTTCCCACAAGCATTGCAGTACCTGCAAGGCCGGGCTTTACACCAACAACATCGGTGTAGTAGAACAGCATAGAGAACTGAAGCATGGCAGTAACAACAGCCATACCAAAGTCGCCAACGCCGTATTTCATTTTGGTCAGCACGCTGAGCTTTCCGTTGGATTTCATAATGAATCTCCTTTTGTTTAATCGGGATTGTAAAAACAATCCCCTCCTTGTTATTTTAACACAAGAAGGGGGCTTTGTCAATATTCATAGGATTTGGAGCAGTATATCAACCGTCGAGCGCGGATCTTAGTGCCATGGCAACCTGGTCAAAGCAGGTTGCTCTGTTGATCTCTGCACGGATGCGGGCTGCACCGTGGAAGGAGCGCAGGTAGAGCGCAATCTGCTTTCTCGCCTCGGGTATTGCCATTCGCTCGCCCTTTTCCTCTATAGCTGTCCTTAGCTGAAGCAGGGCGGTGTCAATGCGTTCTTCAATGGTGGGCGGAGTGTATTCTCTGTTCTCAAGGACGGATATGATTTCGCTGAAAATAAATGGGTTGCCAACAGCACCTCTCCCGATGGCAATTCCGTCAGCGCCCGTGTCACGAAGCATAGCGATAGCAGACTCACCGTCAACTATATCTCCGTTGGCAATCAGGGGAATATGCAAAGCGGACTTTACATTTTTAATGATTTCTCGGTCTGCAAGGCCGCCGTACATCTGTTCTCTCGTTCTGCCGTGAATACATATCAGGCTTGCGCCCCCCTCCTCGGCGGCAAGGGCGCACTCGACTGCGTTAATAGAATTTGTGTTTATACCCGCCCTGATTTTTACCGTGGTGGGTATTTTTATAGCCGTGGAAACCGCCCTTGTTATTCTTTCAATAAGCTCGGGAGATTTCATTAGGGCAGAGCCTTCGCCGTTAGAGAATATCTTGTTTACGGGGCAACCCATATTTATGTCTATTGCCACAGGGGGTACACCGTCCGCTGGGTTTGCGAGGGTGTGTGCCGCCTCCGCCATGATCTCGGGCTCGCTGCCGAATATCTGAACCGAAACAGGACCCTCGTCATCGAGAATTCTTGCAAGGGAGAAGGTCTTTTTATCATTATAAACCACCGCCTTGGCGCTGACCATCTCGGTTACCGAATATTCTGCACCGTATTTGTTGCACACCAGACGCATCGCCCTGTCTGTATAACCCGCCATTGGAGCAAGGCACAGACCGTGCTTTAAATCCAGGCTTCCAATTTTAATTGCCACTTATTCTCCCCCTTTCGTTTTTATACATTTTACCATATTATTTTGCTTTTTTCAACCCAAAACACAGCTTTCACTTGAAAAGAATGATTATTTATGTTAAAATAAATAAAAAAGAGAGAAGGGAGAAAAACATGGCAACAAGATGGACCGACGAGCAGCTGTCTGCGATAAACACCCGTGACAAGACTTTGCTGGTTTCTGCGGCGGCAGGCTCGGGAAAAACGGCTACTCTCACCGAGCGTATTATCCGCTCACTTACCGATCCGGTTTCTCTTATGGACATAGATTCTATTCTCGTAGTTACCTTTACCAATGCGGCGGCAAGCGAGCTGCGTGCCAAGATCTCACGTGCGCTTACCAAGGCGGTGGAGGAAAATCCCGAGGATCAGCATCTGAAACGTCAGCTTTACCTTCTCCCTGCGGCCAAGATACGCACCATAGACTCCTTCTGCAACGAGATTCTGCGTGCCAACTGTGACCGTGTGGGCATTTCTCCAGGATATAGAATTGCCGATACTGCCGAGTGTGAGCTGCTGGCGATCTCTATTATTGAGGGACTTATTGAGGCTGTTTATAACGGAGAGATTCCCGAGATTGCCACTCCCTCAGAGTTCGAGGAGCTGGCCGACTGTCTTACCGATTCGGGCAGGACAGAGGAGCTTGCCGAGGTGTTCAGATACATTCATCTTAGGTGTGACAGCGCAGAGGCGGGCATTCACCTTCTCGCCGAGCTGATAGAGAAATACAACGTGGGTAGCTGTGCCGTAGAGGACAGCGTCTACGGCCGTTATCTTATGGACCGTTACCAGGAGATGCTTGACCATTATATCGGATGCTACGATAGATATATCAGAGAGCTTAGCGGCGGAAATGACAGCGAGCTTAAGTATCTCGGCATGGCAGAGTCCGACCGTGATCTGTTGGTTCGTATGCGTGGTGCAGAGCGCTATGATGCGGCGAGAGAGTGTATGCTGGGCTATCAGCTCGTTCGCAAGCCCTCGGTTAAAAAGGATCTGCTGACTCCCTCTATGGAGAGCCTTTCGGTGCTTCGTGATATGATGAAGGACGACCTCGTTGATATGAAGGACTATTTCGGCTACACCTGCGAGCAGTGGCACAGCCTCTATTCCTCGCTGTACCGGCTTCTTTCGGTGCTCTATCGCTTTGAGGCCAGGTTTGATAGCCTGTTTGCCGAGGAAAAGCGCCGCCGTGGCGCACTCTCATATGCTGATATTGAGAGATATACCTATAACTGTCTTATAAACAACGGCGAGCCTACCGATATTGCGAAAAACGTAGCCGCCCAGCTTGACGCTATTTATATCGACGAGTATCAGGACGTAAACAGTTTGCAGAACAGAATTTTTGAGTCCATATCCCGCCCTAACAATAGATTTATGGTTGGCGATATTAAGCAGAGCATCTACGGCTTCCGCTCGGCCTGTCCTGAGATATTTGCGTCTATGAAAAACGCCTTTCCCTTGCTTGATGGGGCAACCGGCGACTGTGCATCTATATTTATGTCACGCAATTTCAGATGTGACAAGGGTGTGGTTGATTTCGTAAATAATATTTTCAACTCGGCATTCGGCTTTGTTGCCGAGTCTATCGGCTACGTGGAGAGCGATCAGCTGAAGTACTCTAAAATTCAGCCGTGTGGCGAGCCGGAGTACAGATATCCCACGGTGTGTATGCTGGACAAGCCCGCCAAGGATGATGAGGATATGATTTCCTCGCCCGATGCGGTGGCAGAGAAAATAGCCGAGCTTCTGCGTGAGGGCAGGCTAAACAATGGCGATCCTATCCGCCCCTCCGACGTTGCTATAATTCTCCGTAATGCCAGGGGACGTGACGGCGAGTATGCCGCGGCTCTTGAAAAGCGCCAAATCCCCTCTTGTATTTCTGGCGCAAAGGACTTCTTCCTCTCGCCTGAGGTGCTGCTTACCCTTTGTCTGCTTAACACCATTGATAATCCGAGAAGGGATATATACCTTGCCGGCCTGCTTTGCTCGCCGCTGTTTGATTTTACTCCCGATGATCTCTACCTTGTGAGAGGGCAGGGGGGCGAGAGTCTTTATGAGTCGCTGGTAAAATACGTGGGCCAGAATCCCGATTTTGTCAAGGGAGTGTCCTTCCTTAAATCCCTTGATTATTACCGCAATATTGCAGAGGGTGTGGGTGTAGACACTCTTATCTACCGACTGTACCGAGAAACCGGACTTATGTCACTGGCATCGAGAAGCGGTGGCAAGGAAAATCTCACCCTGCTCTACGATTATGCACGAAGCTATGAGGCGGGCTCATTCAAGGGGCTTTACAACTTCATTAGCTTTATTAACAACATTATTGATAAAAAGACTACCTTTGACGATGCGAGGGCGAGAACAGGCATTGATGCCGTAAAGATCGTTACCGCCCACGCGTCCAAGGGACTTGAATATCCCGTGGTATTCCTGGTGGAGGCCGACGGCAGAATTTATAACAAGGATAGGGCATCCCGTCTTGCGTTTTGCGAGGACTTCGGCATCTCCTTCCGTCTGCGAACCCCCTCGGGTATCGCCGTGGTGAACAACCCCGTGCAGGATATTATCAACGACAGGATAACGAGAAAGCTCTATGAGGAGGAGCTTCGTATTCTGTACGTTGCCCTTACCAGAGCGAGAGAGCAGCTTTTTGTCGTTGGCGAATGTCCGATTGCCGACCGTGAAAAGTATGAGACCGAGCTGTCGGTTATCCGTGAAAATCTGTCGGAGTATTTCTTCAGAGGTCTTAGCTCCTATCAGGAGATTATTCTTGCCTGCGAGGGCTCTGCCGCCCTTGATGCAGAGGGGTTCTGCAAAATCAAGAGCATTGATGCGGAAAACACGGCCGTTGCTCCTGCTGAGTCGGCTTCGGTGGCCTCGGATGACGAGCTGTACCGTATACTCACAGATAGATTTGCCTACGAATATCATTCGCCTCACCTTACCGTATTGCCGGAGAAGATGTCGGTTTCCACTATGTCACCCACCGTTCTTGACGGAAGCGAGAGTGACGGCATATCTCTTGAAATCATGGGCGAGGGCAGTGTTGTTATAGCAGATGCAGAACAGGATGAGCGAGCGTTGGCTCCCTCGTTTATAATCGGTAACAGCGCCGATGAGAGCGCAAAGCGTGGTATTGCAACCCACCTGTTTATGCAGTTCTGCGACCTTGATAACCTTGTAGATCAGGGCGCCGATGCTGAGCTTCATAGGCTGAAGTCGCATGGCTTCTTAAGCGCTGAGGATGCAGACAGGGTAAGAATTAGGGAGATAGAAATGTTCGCCCGCTCCGAGCTGCTTTACAAAATGCGCTCGGCCAAGCGTGTGCACCGTGAGCTAAGGTTTAATGTATATCTGCCGGCGTGTGAGTTTACCGCCGATGAGGAAAAGAAAAATAGCCTTGGCGAGAGGAAAATCCTCGTGCAGGGCGTAATAGATTGTATTATTGAGTGTGAGGGCGGCGAGATAATTCTTTGCGACTACAAGACCGACCGATTGACAAGAGATGAGCTGTCAAACCGCACCCTTGCGGAGAAAAAGCTTCGTGATAAGCACTCTATGCAGCTGGGTCTTTACTCCCTTGCCATAGAGCAGATCTTTGGCAAAGGACCCTCGGTGGTGCAGATTTATTCTCTTCCGCTGGGAGATACTATTGATATTGTTTAATTAAAAAATGCGTATTTGTAAATTTTGCTTTACAAATACGCATTGTTTTTATATTTTTTGATTACTTAACAGCGGAGATGGCACCTTCACTGATTGTAAAGGTAATATTTATAACCTCTTCGCCTCTTCTAACGTTCATCACGACTGTGCTGCCTGCTCGGGCATCGATAATAGCGTCGGTTACGTGGTGCACCTGAGTAACCTCGGTCTTGACACCGTCAACCGTGATATAGTTGATAACGTCGCCAACCTTTACCTTACCCTCGGTAAGGCTTGAAGCGGACACCTCGACAACCTCTACCATTTTTACCTGGCGGAGACCGCCGTCCTCTTCAATCTCAAGGCCGGATACGTAGGAGGTTATGGTCACGCCCATAAGGGCCTTTTTCATCTGAGTTGCATTGGTGTTGTCGCAATAATGGATTATGTTATTTGCAACCTTTACGGCAAGGTCGGTGGGGATGGCGTATCCCATATTGTCAACATTGTTGCCAACGTCCTTGGCGCAAACGATGCCGACCAGTCTGCCCTGATCATCATACAGACCGCCGCCGGAGTTGCCGTGGTTTACAGGGGCGTCAAATCTGAGAACACGGAGAGAAATAAGACTGTTATCTGCGCCGTTAAGCTCAAGGCTTTCGCTTTCCACGCTTATAATTCCGTTGGTTACCGAAAGGCCGCCGCCTGCAGCATTACCAACAGCATATACTGTGTCAAATACACGTACATCGTTTGAGTTGGCGAGGGGGGCAACGGTAGCGTAGCTATTTTTAAGAACCTCGCTGCCGGTGATCTTAATTACTGCAATATCATAGTTTACAGATCCGCCAACAAAGCTTGCGGGAATAGCGTATGCAGAGCTTTCCATGCCGTAAAGATATACGCTGATCTTGCTGGAGGTAGCTTTGCCGTCGGCATATACCACGTGCTGGTTGGTGATGATATATGCATCGCCCTTTTCTTTATCCATCTTGTAAATTATACCGGAGCCGGCGCCTGCGGAGCTACCTGCCTCAACTATGATATCTACTGTAGAAAGCAGGGTTCTCGCCTGGGCAGAGACACCGGAGATATCGCCCTGTCCGCTGCCGGGATAGAAGTCGCCGAAGTTTTCGCTGTCGATCGCAGGATCGTTTGTCAGGTTGCCGTTCTCGTCGGGATCTGTCTTGTTGCCACCGTCATCGTTATCATCCGAGGGATACTGGTCGTCAAATCCGTAATCGGGGCCTTCGCCATCTAAAAAGGGGAAGTCAAAGGTCAACAGGCATGAGGACAGCATAAGACACATTGAAATAACAAGCGCCAATACAGCGGTAATGCGTAGGATTCTATTTTTTGCTTTCATTTTCGTAATTCCTTTCTAATATGTAGCAATATTCGTCTTTTTTACGAAAAAATATTGACAATTAAATATGGTAATGATAAAATTATAGCAAAAAAAATAAAAATAATCAATATCTATATTGTAAATTATTGTAAAGGATGAAAAAATATGTCTATTGCTATTATTACAGGCGCCTCCAGCGGAATAGGCGCAGAGTTTGCCAGAGGATATGCAGGCAGGGTTGACGAGCTTTGGCTTGTTGCGCGCCGTAAGGAAAGATTGGTAGAGCTGGGTGAGAGCCTTGGAGTTAAATACAGGGTTATCTGCGCCGACCTCTGCACCAAGGAGGGTGTTGAGGCTATCAGATCCGCCCTTGAAAGCGAGAAGCCTAAGGTAAAGTATCTTGTCAATGCTGCAGGCTTTGGCGATTTTGGCGCGTTCGACGAGATTCCCGAGAGCAAGGTTGAGATGATGATCGACCTTAACGTAAAGGCACTTGTTCTCATTACACACATGACCGTTCCGTATATGGAGCGTGGTGGCAGAATAATTCAGCTGGGCAGTGGCTCCTGCTTTACTCCCCTTCCTTATTTCAACACCTATTCCTCGGGCAAGGTATTCGTGCTTCACTATACCAAGTCGCTTAACTACGAGATCAAAAAATACGGCGTGAGAGCCACCTGCTTCTGCCCCGGCTGGGTTCACACCGAGTTTATCGGCAAGGCTACTGCCAAGGGTGATGTTACCCGTCCCCGTGATAATGCAATGAGGCCTCTGCTTAACTGTGAAAAGGTGGTTAAGGGCTGCATAAAGGCATCTGACAAGGGCAGGGCAATGTACGTTACCAACTGGTATACCAAGATGCAGCATGTGCTCTTTAAGATTTTACCAGATCCTATTCTTACACGCCTGTGGCTCGGTATGCTTGAAAAGAGGAAAAACAATGAAAAATAAGAGAAAATATTTTGCGCCGGGTACTCTGACCGCTCCTGTTCCTCCTGCCATCGTTACCGTCGGCGATTTTGATAACGCAAATATGCTGACTATAGCCTGGACGGGAATTCTTGCAAGCACACCGCCCAAAACCTATATATCGGTAAGACCCTCAAGACATTCTTATTCTATGCTTAAGGAAAACGGTGAGTTCGTTGTTAATCTGCCATCGGTTTCGATTGCTAAAGAGGTGGATTTCGTCGGTATATACACCGGTGCGAAGATGGATAAGTTTGAAAAAACCGGACTTACCAAGCAGAGAAGCGAGAAGGTTGCGCCCCCCACTATTGCCGAGTGCCCCGTTGCGCTGGAGTGCCGTGTTTGCGATATTCAGCCCATGGGCTCGCACGACGTATTTGTGGCGGATATTCTTAACGTGTCCTGCAGCGACAGTATAATTGACGAGGATGGTAAAATGCGCTTTGACAAGGCCGATCTGCTTGCCTATGCTCATGGCGAATATTATTCGCTGGGAGAGATCGTTGGCCGCTTCGGCTTCTCTACCGACAAGGTGAAAAAGGTGGATAAAACAAAGAAAAATCCCGAAAAAACGGTAGAAAACAAGAAAAAATCAAAGAATACCGAGCCACCTCGCAAGCCATTTTACGAGAGCGCACCCCGATCAAAGCAGGTTAAGAAGAAGCCCACCGATAAGAACAAGGGCGCTCCCCACGGCAAGAGGAGGGCGGCAAAGTGACAAAGGAAAAGACCGAGAAAATAAGAGAGCGTATTCTTTCGCTAATAGATTCGGAGTTTGAGAGTGATGCCGCCTTTGAAAGAGAAATGGATCTTGGTGAAAAGACGGTTAACAACTGGCGCAGGGGCAGATCGGCCTCCTTTATGCGTATGCTGCCTGAGCTAAGCGAGCTTTTCGGTGTTAATATAGGTGAGCTGTTTGACATTCCTATCCGTGATGACAGCTCCGAGCTGTCTGACGAGGAGCTTGAGCTCCTGACCCTCTATCGCAGGTCACATGCTCTGCCTAAAAAGCATCGCCTCGCCTTAAAGAGCACGCTGGAAACCACCATTAATATGTATCTTTCCTCGCATGAGGCATCAATCAGACGGGCTGAAAGGCAGCGCAAGGCAGACCGCTCTTGACAAATAACAAAAAATCATATATAATATTTACGATATGGCATCCGAGAGCGCTTGCTCTATGATCCAAGCAGGGAAAGACGGTGAAAATCCGTCGCAACAGCCATTGCCGTGATGTACTAGGATACACTCCTACCTTAGTCGGAAGGCCTGCCGGATGCTTTTCGCATATTCCTTGGGCAAACGGAGGAAGAACGATTTTTCTGGGTATCGTATGAGGTATGGTCAGTTATCTCTATGCCCAAATTATACGTTTAGCTTTCTACCGCCAATCTTATTGGCGGTTTTTTACCCTTTTTGGCGCTTTTGCGTGGAAGAATATGCTTTTTCTATAACAAAATAAAAGAAAAAGAGGTAAAAAAATGAAAAACAGAATTTTGGCATTAACATCCGCCCTGATTGTATTGGCAATAAGCCTTTGCTCCTGCAGTCTTATCTTCGGCGATGTGGATGAGCAGGGTGACGTTACTGTTGCGGTTGAAAATATCGACGGTACATACGACGTGTTCGAGGTTTATCTTGAAAACGTTGAAAACAAGAACGAGGGAGCAAATGGCATTCTTGAGTATTTGAATGCAAAGGACGACGGTCTTTATCTTGAGATGACTGACAGCACCTACGGTGCATACGTTAGTGCCATCGGCTCTATCAAGGAGGATGGTGCTTCGGGTGCATACGTTATGGTATACACGTCTGTTGCTACCGACAGCTATGACGGTGCTCCTACTGTAGATTACAACGGTACTACTCTCTATCAGTCGGGTGTTGGTCTCAGCGGCATGAATATTGAGTCCGGCACAGTTATACTGTTTAGATTAGAGACAAATCCCTTCTGATCAGGATAGGTTAAAAAATTGGTGGATAAGTTGGAAAGAAAAGCTCCTTCGAAATTTGTAAGCGCGAGAGCTGTTGCCCTTGTGGGACTTATGACCGCATCACTGACCTGCGGTAAGCTTGCGCTGTCCTTTCTGCCGAATATTGAGGTTGTCACGCTGCTGTGCGGTGTGTACGGCTATGTTTTCGGAATATACGGCATTGTGTCTGCGGTGCTGTTCGTTTGTATAGAGCCACTAATATACGGCTTTGGCAGCTGGATACTGACCTACCTTATTTACTGGCCCGCCGTTGCTTTGGTATTTATGATGCTCAGGCGCATGGGGGTAAAAAGGAGGCTTGTGCTGACCGCTGTTGCCGTCGGTATGACTCTGTGCTTTGGCATTTTGTCATCTGTAATAGAGACCGCCTTTTATCTTGGTATAAACGGTAATTATTTTAAAAACCTGCTGCTCTACTATGCTCGCGGTGTGGTGTTCTATGCACTACAGCTTGCGATAAATTTAGTGGTCTTTCCAACCTTGTTCTTGTTCCTGTCGGATAAGCTTGAAAGGCTGGGCAGGATATATAAACTTGTTTAAAAGTAACCTATAATTTACATTTTGGCGCAAAGGAGGCAAAAAATGAGACATAAACCGACATTTTCTTTATCTACAACTCATATAATTATGCTCAGCTTTCTTTGCGCCATAATCATTGGCAGCCTGCTGTTATCATTACCGATAAGCTCGGCCGACGGCAATTCCGTGCCCTATATTGATGCTCTGTTTACGGCGACAACAGCCACCTGCGTTACCGGTCTGGTAACAGTCACTACGGCGAGCGCATGGAGCGTGTTCGGTCAGATCGTAATACTTGTTTTGATACAGATTGGCGGTCTTGGCATTATAACCGTTATGAGCGGACTTATGATACTTATTAACCGTAAAATGGGTATTGGCGACCGCTTGCTTATTCAAGATGCGTTTAATCTTAACACTCTCTCCGGTTTGGTTGTGTTTATAAAGAAGGTTCTTTTAGGTACCTTTATTATCGAGGGCCTCGGCGCCATTATGTATATGCTCGTTTTTGTGCCCGAGTTTGGTATCCGCGGAGTATGGATTTCTATCTTCAACTCTATCAGCGCATTCTGTAATGCGGGTATGGATATTATCGGCGAAAACAGCCTTGCCGATTATGCCACCAATCCGATAATTAATGCCACCACCTCCATGCTTATTATTCTCGGCGGTATCGGATATATAGTCTGGTGGGATGTTATCAGGGTTGTTGGCAACGGTAACAGACGCAGACCCTTTAGACAGCTTACACTTCACAGTAAGATTGCTATTACAAGCTCGCTTGCCCTTATCATTATCGGCGGCGTTGCAATATTTGCTATCGAATATAACAATCCGCTTACTCTTGGCGGACACGGAATTTTTGATAAAATACAGATGGCTCTGTTCCAGTCTGTAACAACCAGGACGGCCGGATTTGCGGCTATACCTCAGCAAAATCTAACCGATGCCGCCTGCGTGGTAAGTATGCTGCTGATGTTCATAGGCGGCTCTCCTGTCGGAACTGCCGGCGGTATAAAGACGGTTACTCTGGCTGTGCTTATAGCATCGGCCGTAGCGACCGTTAAGGGAAAGAGCGAGGTTACTATGTTTGACCGCTCGATCTCCAAGAGCGCCGTTGAAAAGGCGGCCGCAGTATGTACTATGTCATTTGGTATAATGTTTGCGTCTACCGTTCTTCTCGCTGCAGTGCACAGCGCTTCGTTGATAGATATACTATACGAAACAGTGAGCGCAACGGCTACCGTAGGACTTTCCAGAGGATTAACCTCCTCGCTTAACAGCCTTGGCAAGGCAATAATTATTTTCACTATGTATTTAGGACGCGTGGGCCCGATATCTCTTGCCCTTGCCTTCAGCCGCAAGGCGAAAAACAACATTATCAAAAATCCTACCGAGGATATAAGCATTGGATAACAAAGGAGTGTAGCTATGAGTATTAATAAAACCTATGCGGTGTTTGGACTTGGAAGATATGGCATGGCCGTGGCAGGCGAGCTGGTTTCCAGCGGTGTGGAGCTGATTGCCGTTGATGTTGATGAGGGCAGGGTAAATGCGGCGGCAAAGCAGCTGCCTATCTGCAAATGCGCAGATATTACCGATATACAGGTTATTGAGCGCCTTGGTATCAGCAACATCGACGTTGTAATTATAGCTATGGCAGGCAATCTTGAGGCCAGCGTTATGGCTATCACGCTTTGCAAGGAGGTTGGCGTTAAGACGGTTATCGCTAAGTGCGCCAGCGAAATGCATCAGAAGATTTTGCAGCGTGTTGGTGCCGATATAGTTGTTTTTCCTGAGAATGAGTCTGGTATCCGTCTGGCAAAGAATCTGTTAAGCTCCGGATTTGTAGATATGATAACGCTTTCTAAGGACTTCGCCATGATCGAGCTTGAGGTTAAGCCCGAGTGGGTGGGTAAAAGCCTGCTTGAGCTTCATCTCAGAAAAAAGTATGCAATTAACGTCGTGGGTATAAAGCGTGCAGATAAGCTTACGGTTAACATCAATCCCGAG
Source organism: Clostridia bacterium (assembly GCA_017646745.1). Classification (GTDB taxonomy): domain Bacteria; phylum Bacillota; class Clostridia; order Oscillospirales; family CAG-272; genus UBA1740. Next base: position 5,025 of record JAGCLY010000004.1, on the reverse strand, counting down.
GAAAAGCTTGCCTCCGACGCCTCTCTTATAGTAATCGCAAATCCCGACAAACTCTCAAGGCTTGGTTGATGAAAATGAAAACGGTTATCCGATTTTAGTTCGGATAACCGTTTTTTGCTAATAATGGTTTACAAAATGATTAATGATGGTCCTCGGGAAGGATGCTGATTTTGGAAATCTTGGGGCCGCCTGTAACTACGCCGTCATCGTTAACTGTAAGCTTTTCAAGCAGTTTGTCAAGGTCTGCAGGATCGGAAAAGGCTGCGAAGGCCGCATATTTGCCCTTAAGCTCCTTGTTATCCTCGGTCAGAACAAAGAACTGACCGTATGCGGTGTCCATACCGTCTGCTCTCGCCATACACAGCGTACCCTTGGTCATGGGGATCTTGTTTTCCACGCCGTTGTCGCTAAACTCACCCTTAATTCCGTCCTGTAGGCTGCCATTATAGGTGGATCCCATGTACAGCATGCCGTCGAGCAGGGTGTGAATGCTCTTTCCGTTAAAATAACCGCTGTTGCAGAGGTCGGTGAAATGCTTTGCGGTAATTGGTGCATCGTTTCCGTACAGCTCGAGGTGAATAGTGCTGCCGTCGTCAAGAGCAAGGTCAACGTGGTTGGTTGCCTTGGGATAATATTTAAACACGCCTATTGCGAGCAGGAATACAAATATTACCGCAAGAAAGGCAACGACACCCCCTGTCCAGATCAGGGCGAGCTTGGTTACTTTTGCCTGCTTTTCCTTCTTCTTTTGCTCTTCCTTCTGTGCTGCCTTGGTGATGTTTTTCTCTGTTACATAATTAGAATTTTTCTTTTTATGTGCCATGTTGGATACTTCCTTTGCTAGTATTTTAGCCTATTATAACAGATTTTTAGGTTATTTGTCAATAAGAAAATAAAGATATATTGATATTCTTTTTGAGTTTTCTTAGATTTTTTGATTTATTTAAACTGTACAAAGTTAACGGTAAACATACAATTCTTAATAAATGTTATAGACAAAATAAGGGATTGACAAATATATATTTTATATGATATAATTTAAAATGGAATAAGATTTATATAATTTTATATCAAAAAAACACTAATTTACTCGGAGGTATTTTATGACAAACACAAAAAGAAGAATCATAAGCGCAATTCTGTGTCTTGCGATGTTCATTTCGCTTGTGTCCGTAATTGCCGTTGGTAGCTATGCTGCCGAGAGCGTTACCGATGCGGCGGGCTGGTTCGAGTCGGCTTATGCCGAGTGGGCTCCTGTTTCGGGCGCAGACGGGTACAACGCCTATGTTTCTGAGGTTGGATCAGGCAGCTGGGTAAAGCTTGATGGCGAGCTTATCCGTAGCTACTCCTCATACTACCGTGTTGATGCGGTTGGCCTTAAGGCCGGCAGCTATCAGATCAAGGTAGTTCCTACCGTTGACGGGGTAGAGCAGGGGGATAAGGCTATCCTTACTAACAGCCTTACGGTTGCTGCATACGATCGCTCCGGTTATGCTCACTTTAATTACACCGAGGGTGTTGGAGCATATAATGACGACGGCACTCTGAAGAAAAATGCAATCGTACTCTATGTTACCGAGCAGAATAAGAACAGCGTAAGCGTTACCTCCAAGGACGGCACCACCGTTACCGGTATCGGTAACATACTTAACTCCGTTGGCGCAGACGTTGGCGGCGGTAAGAACAATAAGGGTGGTATTGCAAACTCCAACAAGGATATTATTCGCAAGCTGGCAAATGACGGCACTCCCCTTGTTGTTCGTATTATCGGCAATGTCAGCGGTATCGGCATGGAAGGTCTTACTGCATATGACTCTGTTGATTACGGTGGAAGTGTTGGCGATAACGGTTATATGGCAAGAATGTCGGGCGGCAAGGATATCACTATCGAGGGTATCGGCTTTGATGCAACCATCAACGGCTGGGGTCTGCACTTCATCTGCCAGACCGCAGATTATGCCAAGGGCATCGGCAAGAGCTTTGAGGTAAGAAACATCGCCTTCAAGAACGTGCCGGAGGATTGCGTTGGTATGGAGGGTCAGCAGGAGGGCTCTACTCTTACTGCTCCTGTTGAGCGCTGTTGGATCCACCATTGCAGCTTCTATGCTCCTGTGATTTCTAATCCTGCCGAAAGCGACAAGGACGGCGGCGACGGCGCATGTGATTTCAAGCGCGGTCAGTATTTCACCAACTCCTATTGCTTCTACGACGGATATCATAAGACTAATCTTGTAGGCTCCTCAGACTCTTCTCTTCAGTATAATATCACTTATCATCATAATTATTGGAAAAACTGCGAGTCCCGTGGTCCTCTCGCCCGCCAGGCGAATATCCACATGTACAACAACATTTTTGAGGGACAGACATCCTACTGTATGAGCCTTCGTGCAGATTCCTACATCTTCTCTGAGTACAATATGTTCCTTAAGTGTAAGAATGTTGTAGACGGTAAGACCGGCGGCGTTTGCAAGAGCTATAACAACAGCTTTGCCAGCTGCAGCTTTGGTTCCGGCAAGCTTGAGATAGTAAGCGATAAGTCGACTACCGTTTCCTCCGGAAACAAGTATGCCAACTTTGATACCAACTCTTCTCTCAGCTATATTCCCTCGGGCGATTATCAGCTCCAGGAGAGCATTTCGGAGATGAAGGCCACCGTTCTTGCATACGCAGGTCACCAGAAGGAAAGCATCGTTGATGCATCCGATGTAAACACATCTGTCGTTCCAGCAGACCGTTATCCCTCTGCGGCGGTTGTTCTTGATTATTCCAAGAGCCTTAACAGTAGCACCGTTCCCTCTACCAACGGTACATACGATAACATTGTCTTCAATGTTAAAAAGGTTGCATCAGACTGTATCACCGTAGGTGGCAACGCAACCGACTGTGACATCGTGTTCTTCGTTGATACTGAGGTTAATATTTCCATGACCGCTATTAGCGGTAGCTATCTCCCCGTGCTTTGTAATTCGGTTGGCGAGGAGATCATATCCGGTACCGGCAGTGCGTCTAATCTCCCCTCGGGCATTTACTTTATCCAGTCCTCGGGTTATGACGTAGGCTCCTCTAAGTATAAGGAGGCAAAGATCTCTGGCCTTACTATTACTGCGGTTGATCCGGGCGCGGCTCCTAATCCCCTCCCCACACCTCCCACCACCGATCCTGATCAGGGCGATAACGGCAACACCGGTGACAATGGCAACGGAGGAAACGGAGGCAATAACAGCGGCAATAACGGCGGCAATCAGGGTGGCACGACCGTTCCTGTGGGCAGCTATACTCACAATATAACCGAAAACGGCCTTACCGATCCTAACGGCTTCTTTACTCTGGCAGGATCTACATCTACATCTAAGGGCGAGGTAAGCTTTAACGGTCTTACTCTCTCTACCTGCCTTAAGGTAAGCTCCAGCGCTTCTATTAAGCTCACAGCTCCCGCAGACGGCAAGGTTACTCTTGTATTCAACCCCTCCTGCGCAGGATACACTCTTAAGATCAACGGTGGCGATGCTATTGCAATCCCCTCCGACGGTCTGTTCACCTTTGACGTAAGCGCAAATACCTCCTATGAGGTTCTTAAGGGTAAGAGCGAAAGCTTCCTTTACTACCTTGTATATTCACCTAACGAGATAGCTCATAGCCATAGCTACAGCGAGGATATAACCGTAGCTCCCACCTGTACCGAGGATGGCAAGGCGATCTACACCTGCTCTTGCGGTGACAGCTATGAGGCGGTGATTGATAATCTTGGTCATAAGTACCGTGACGGCGAATGTCTCGGATGCGGTGAGGCTGATCCCGATTATCTTCCCGACCATGAGCATAGCTTCGTTGATGGTAAGTGCGAGTGCGGCGAGGTTGATCCCGACTACACTCCCGACGAGCCTGAGCATCAGCACAGCTTCGTTGATGGTAAGTGCGAGTGCGGTGAGGTTGATCCCGACTACACTCCCGACGAGCCCGGCAAGGAGCCCGAAACTCCTGTCGAGCCCGAAACTCCCGATGAGCCCGGCCAGGAGCCCGAAACTCCTGATGATTCTGAGGCTCCCGAGCAACCCGAAGAGCCTGAAAAGCTTAACTTCTTCCAGCGTATCTGGCAGGCAATTCTTAACTTCTTCAAGAGCCTCTTCGGCAAGAAGGATTAATAAATAACAAAGGCAGGTCACACGACCTGCCTTTTCTCTTTGGTTGATTTGTGACTTTGTCACTGAATGGGGGAGTCATCTCTGCTATAATGTAGTCACAAAGGAAAACAAAAGGAGAAATAATATGTCAGCAATTAAGCTTAATTCTAATAATTTTGATCAGGTGAGAAATAACGAGGGCATCAGCCTTCTTGACTTCTATGCAGATTGGTGCGGCCCCTGCCGTATGGTTATGCCTATAGTAGAGGAGATCGCATCCGAGAGGGATGATCTTCTTGTCGGCAAGATAAACGTGGACGAAAATCCCGAGCTGGCAAAGGAGTTTGGCATCTTCAGCATTCCCACTCTCGTTGTCATTAAGAACGGCGAGATCATCAGCCGCTCCAGCGGAGCAAAGAGCAAGGATAAGATCCTTGAGCTGGTAGGCGTATAAAAAACAAAGGCAAGCATATAGGAGTTAGATCCCATATGCTTGCTTCTTTTTTTATAATGCAATGCTACGCAGTCTCTTTTTATCCAGTATCTTAATTCCCTCGCTTCTGGAGGCCGAGATGATGCCCTCGGTGGCAAAGTATTTCATCATTCGTGACACCACCTCACGGGCCGAGCCCATATATTTTGCAATCTGCTCGTGGGTGAGCTTTACGGTGTCGCCGCCGGTTTTGGATATTTCGTCAAGCAGGAAGATGGCGAGGCGCTTGTCCATACTCATGAAGAGTATCTGCTGCATAACCCACATAACGTCGGAGAAGCGGGAGAGTGCGGTTTCGTAGGTATAGATCTTCACCGCATCCGATCTCTGCCACAGACCCTCGTAGGCGCAACCGCCCACAACCACGCACTCGCTGTCCTCCTCGGCGTCGATAAGCACATCAAAGGTTAT